>NZ_BMPF01000005.1 GCF_014647455.2 Halarchaeum grantii
CCGATACTACGAGGGTATCGAGCTCACCGAGGGAGGTGTCGCAGACCGATGATCGAGTTAGCGAGTCCACGAATATATCAGCACGATAGATTGAAAGCAGCACAGTCAACGGCTCCTCTCCCGGTCGAGCTAAACTGGGGTGTGAGGCCATGTAAACCGAAGAGACCGAGTATTCGAGGGTCCGTTACAGCAAATCCGAGAAATGGCGTAACACGACAGTGTCGCTCGCAGAATGCTGTACGGCATTTTCACGCCCGTAGAGTCGAACGATCCGGAGGTAGAGGAACGATGTTACGGCAAAAGCCAACTAGAATAGGATGGAGGGTACCCGTTGGGAATGGATGGAGGAGCACGAAACCGCTGGGGTGGAGTTGTTCGAATTCTGAGGGTGGTGTGAGTGTGGGAGATGGTCGGCGATGAGTGACGAGTTCGGGATCGATCTGGACGACCTGCCGGCGGAGCTCTGTGAGCGCGAGCAGTGGGTGGGGTGGCGGGTGGAGGAGCGTGGTGGGAAGGCGACGAAGGTACCGGTGAATGCGGAGACGGGTGGGTTCGGGTCGGCGACGGATGCGGTCACGTGGACGGACGTGTCGACCGCGGTCAACGCTGCCGAATCGGGCGAAGCGGACGGGGTCGGGTTCGTCTTCACGGATGACGATCCGCTTGTCGGCGTCGACCTAGACGACTGTCGTGACCCGGAGACGGGCGCGGTTGGGGAGGACGCTCGGGATATCGTTGAGCGACTGGACTCGTACACGGAGGTGTCGCCGTCGGGAACCGGCTTCCACGTCCTCGTGGAGGGCGAACTACCGGAGGGGCGGAATCGGCGTGGGAGCGTGGAGTGCTACGAGACGGCACGCTTCTTCACGGTGACCGGCGACCACGTCTCGGAGACACCGACGCGAATCGCGCGCCGACAGGACGCCCTGCGGGGGATTCATCGTGAGTACGTCCAGCCGGACGACGAAGAGGGATTGACGGACGGCGCCGCGACGGCCACAGAGGCACCGGGGGACGCGACGCCGACGAGTGACGTCGGTTTGGAGGACGAGGAGTTGCTGGAGAAGGCGATGGCGGCGTCGAACGGCGGGAAGTTCGAACGGTTGTGGAACGGTCGTCTCAGTGGGTACGACAGCCAGTCGGAGGCGGATATGGCGTTCTGCTGTCTGCTCGCGTTCTGGACGGGCGGTGACAAGGCACAGATGGATCGGCTCTTCCGCGAGTCGGGGTTGCTGCGTGAGAAGTGGGACGAGGTTCACTACGCGGACGGCTCAACGTATGGAGAGAAGACGATTGAGCGCGCTGTCCAGCGAACCTCGGAGTTCTACGACCCCGAGACGTCGCAGGCAGCGGATGACGTGGATGGGGACGGTCGGAGCGCGGGGTCGCGTGATGAACGTAGTGAGGCATACCTCAGAGAGAAGAATCGCGTGTTAGCCGATCGTGTCGAAACGCTCGAAGCGACGCTCGAGGAGAAAGACGACCGGATCGCGGAGTTGGAAGCGATGGTCAAGCGTCTCGAAAGGGGAGTCGATACGGCAGAGGTGGAGCCAGAGACGGATACAGGGGCGGAGCGTGGTGACGAGTCGGAGTCGTCAGTGTGGGAGCGAACGAAGGGGTGGTTCGAGTCGGACTGACGACGATCTACTCGGAGCTCTCATCAGGGACAGCCGCAGTGCTACTCTGATCCCCACGGTTCCGCCAGGATGTCTCGGAGTCGTAGGCTGTGGGGTCACCGCCGAGGTCGGCCGCAAGAACTTGGCAAATCTCTTCGTGCTGCTTCTGGATCCCCCTCGCGGACCGCCTCAAGTTCGTCGTCGGTCACTGGCGCCTAGTCCTGTGGCATTCTCAGTACTCAGAGCGGACGTCGGTTTCTTCGGCGGCATCCGTCTCACCATACCGGTCGGGTCCGGGCGCTGGACGTCACCACGTGGACGCCACCAGCAAGCGATCCCGCTCGTCTTCCGACGATGAACTATCCCCGCCTCGTGGAGTGGGTCCAAGTGCTGGCGGGTGGACTCCCGCGAGCACTCGTGGCCGTCTGCTGTGACTTATCCCAATCCAAAAAATCACAATCATCAATAAAGTCAGCGCTCTATCCCGATTAGTGTTCAGATAATACAGACTAAGTTCGGTGGTTGAGCACAACAGACACGCAGGGCGGAGAAGCCACTACGCTCTTGAGGGCTTGCGATACATATCTGATAATGCGTTCTCGTCCCCTGCTCGTCGTCGTCATCGCGTTCGCGGTTGTGTTCGCCGGTTGTAGCGGCGCCCCGACGATGAATTCGGGTGGAGACACCCTGACAACCACGACCACGACAGCTGATGCACCAAGTACGACAACCACGGGAACGACCACCGTGGACACCCCGAACGGCACACTCTCCGTTCATGTCATCAACGTTGGCCAGTCCGCGAGCATCCTCGTTGTTGGCCCCGACGGCGAGACGATGCTCATCGACACCGGTCACTACTACGACGACGGCGAGTACGTCCTCTCATATCTCCAAGAGCGCGGTATCACCCGCCTCGATCATCTCGTCACGACCCACAACGACGCCGACCATATCGGAGGGAATGCCGCCGTCATTGAGTATTTCGAGACGGAAGGTGACGGAGTGGGCGCGGTGTACGACCCGGGAATCGCGGCGAGTACACAAACCTACCAGGCGTACTTGGACGCCGTCGAACAGTACGACGTGACACTCTACGAGGTGCGAGCGGGCGATACACTTCCCTTCGAGGGGGCGAACGTGTCGGTGTTGGGACCGCCCGAACCCTACATCGACGGTGAGGCGCGCAACGAGAACAGCGTCATCCTCAAACTCGCGTTCGGAGAGTCGAGTTTCCTGCTTACGGGGGACGCCGAAGAAACACAGGAGGAGTGGCTCGTCGAAGAGTACGGAGAGCAGCTCAACGTGACTGTCCTGAAGGCGGGGCATCACGGGAGTTCCTCCAGTACGAGCCCGGCGCTCCTCGATGTGGCGACCCCGAAGGTCGTCCCCATCTCGAGTGCCTATGACAGCCAGTACGGCCACCCCCACGAGGAGGTGCTCCAACGCTTGGCCGAGCGGGACATTCCCGCGTACTGGACCGCGACACACGGCGATCTCGTCTTCACGACCAACGGTTCTGCGGTGACGGTCGCGACCCAGCAGTCGGCGCCGACGGCGCCACTCTCGCTTCGGGACGGAACGTCGATTGAGCCGAGCGCGAGTGGCGGGGTGGAACGCCGTGCCATCTTCAGCGCGACGGGCGGCGGGACGGCTCCGATCGATTCCTCGCCCCCAGAAACAACGACGACAGTCGCTGACGGTGGAACGGACCCGAGCGCACTCATAGCCGCTCAGATTCACGCCGACGCCGAAGGCGACGAGAGTTCCAACCTGAACGACGAGTACGTCGTCTTCGAGAACACAGGCGAGACGGCCCTCGATATGGGTGGGTGGACGGTTCAGGACGAATCCGGGAAGACCTACACCGTCCCCGATGAGTTCGTCTTAGATGCCGGCGCGCAGGTGACGTTACACACCGGGAGCGGAAGCGATACGGACCGTGACCTCTACTGGGGCTACGGGAGTGCGGTGTGGAATAACGGCGGCGATACGGTAATCGTCACAACGGATACGGGCGAGGTCGTCATAGAGGAGACATATTGATGGACGGAACCTCTATTGGAGTTCTGGACCGCTTTGAAGGAGACTATGCAGTCCTGGTCGTTCAAGAAGGCGGCCAAGACGTCGGCGATTATCTCGTTGAGGCTGCGGATATTCCTCCCGAGGAGCGTCACGAGGACGCGGTCTTTGAGGTCCGTATCGAGAACAACGAGATTAGCGACTTGGATTACCTAGCCGAGGAGACCGCCGAACGAGAGACAGATTCACAGGCGCGGTTTGACCGGCTCTCGAATCGACTTGGTGACGATTCAGCGGAGTAATCAAACACGAGGACCAAAGCGGAGCAGATAGAGTGTCACGAACCCATTATGCGATTTGGCGGCTGCATCCACAGATTCGACCCGCTGCTGTGAGAATGCGGGGACTCTCTTCCGCAGGCTGAGTTCCACAAGTCCGTCCGGGCGTTCGTCATCCGCTCTTAGGATGAACTCGACGCCCCCGTGGACCCTCTCCTGTTCGGCAGCGTAGCCCGCGGCGAGGCCACCGGGCGAGCAACATCAACCGCTTGGTCGTCGTGGGAAGAGAGAAGGCGCGAGCGCGGTGGGCCGTGCAGTTGATCATGAGTGATCTTGAGGAGACGAAGCTCGACTGGAACTGGTACACGTTCGAGACACTGGTCGAATCGACCGACAGTACGCGGCGTATCGGCGACCGACTCCGCCAGCAGTTCGACGACAGGATCACATTCGTGGGCTTCGACGAGCTGACGACTCCCGGCAGAAGTGTACGCTGATGGAGAATAGTGCTGTCGTGCCTGTGCTGGAGGCAGCTGAGGCAGATGGGGAAGCAGCGTCGGGGCGTCGTCGGTGTGGGGACGGACGAAGAACTGGTTCGAGTCAGACTGATTTACTACCCCCGACATAGAGATGATTATTTTCCTCGGAGAAAATATTATCTTTTCGGGTCGTGTAGTGGGTGGTATGACTGACTCGAGCGAAGAGGGGGACGAACCAGCGTACGTGTCGCGGTGGAAGGCAGCGACGACGGGGTTCGACCGGGTGCAGTCGGTCGCGTCGTCGCTCGAAGAACCGCGAACGGCGGGCTGGATCGCCGACGAGGCGTACGTCTCGGAGCCGACGACGCGTGACCATCTCGAGCGACTCGTCGATCTCGGTGTGCTCGTCGTCGACGACACGGGGCGCGGGAAGACGTACTATCCGGATCCGGTCTACACGCGACTGACGGCGATCCAAGAACTCGTCGCGGAGAACTCGGAGACGGAACTCACCGAGCAGGCGATAGATATCCAGGCGGATATCACGGCGTGGACGGAGGACTACGACGTCGAGACGCCACGTGAACTCCGCGCGTCGGTGACAGACGACGTCAGCCTCGAGGAGGCTGACGAACGTCTCCGGGTCGCGGCGGACTGGGAGTCCGCACGGTACCAGCTGTCGCTCCTCCGGGACGCGATCGACCACTACGACACCTATACTGGACGGCCCTCGGCATCTGTATGACCGCTGACGAGGAGGACGATCACGTCGCACACCCCGATCTGGACGGGTTGTTCGACCGTCACTCGCGACGGCCGGATGGAGGTCGTGACACATCGCGAGTGGACGTCGAGAAACGCCATCGGATCCTGCGATCACTCCGCGAGCAACTCGAACGACACCCTAGCGTTGTCGGCGCTCGCGGAAGTCCGGACGGCCGATACGCCGAGATTACGGCCGACGTGACTCCGGCAGACTTCGGCCGCGACGCAGCGTCGGCATCGTTACGTGTGTCCTGGCAGCCGAATCCACGCTTCCCACCAGGAACGAGCCTCGAGAACCGCCGCCGGACGTCACTAACGTCGAACTTCACCATCCACTATCAGGAGTCGTCGGAATTCGATTGTGGCGTCCATCTCGAGCCGAATCCACACGCCGAGGGCCACCTCCACTATCAAGAGCGTGCATCGCCCGACGACGAGTACGACTACGATGCGATGTCACTCGAGGCAACGTCGCCTGTCGGCGTGCTCTGGGAAGTTCTCGAACTGATCGCGGATCGTCTCCGCGACGAATAGTACACCTCACTGCTGGCTAGTCGCACCGTCAATCGGGTTTGTCGCCCCCAGGAGGGCTGGAGGGGTAGTAGAATGCCTCTTCACAGTCATCCATGTACACAGACGACGAGCGACGTGGCCGACGACGTCCCGACACAGAGCTGGAAACCGAACGACGCCCGCGAACACCACTGCAACTCCACGTTCCCAACGACGTCGGGGGATTCGCGATCCGACGGTTCGTCGAAGGGATCATCTCGACGCTGAAACGCTCGCCAGTCGGCGTCGAGTACACGTCGACGACGCTTCTCGGCGTGAAGCAAACACAGTACATCGCGCAGGGGGATGGAGCGGTGTTCCAGAAGCGGCTGTACGACCCACGACTCGGGTGGCGGGAGACGTCCGTCCGCCAACTCACAGTCCAAGACGACCTCGTCGCGCGACTCACGCTTGATCGGCCTACTGAGGACGGCCAGTGGGCGCGACGCCGCGACGTGTGTCGGGTTCGCCCCGTGGACGTCCTCCGGAATCGCTAGACGGATTTTAACCAACAAGCTACGGACTATCGCCGGCGTGTTGGTTAAAGGCGAAAGCTGCGCGGAAGATGTCGTTGTTGGTGGGAAGGTTCACAAGCGACGCAGTCGTCCAGTCGTCTACGCCCATCACGTCCCAATGACGCGATTCTCTGACCCATCCGATCCACGACCACCACTCCCGGAGTGGGTGCAGGAGGCCTACCAGATTCTCCGCGACGCTGCCGATGGCTCACAGAGCGACTTCACCTACGAGGAGGCTTACGCGCTCCTTGAGGAGGACGACACGTTTTCCGCCGAACACAGCGATAGTGAGTACGCCGTCGAGCGACTGCTGAATCGTGGCTATCTCTACGAAGCGAATGGTACGCTCCGCGTCACCGAAGTCACACTCGACTGAGGAGACACACCATCGTTGGTTAAGACGTGGTGGCGGTGTGCGATGACCGCCGTCGGGTTTGTCGGCACCAGAGAGCGCTGCGGCGCACACACCACGCGTCGCGAGTTTTCACCGATGACTCGACCCGATCGATACGACGACACGAGTGACGATGCGGAACGCTTCGAACGCGAGCAACTCGTCCGCGACCACGATTGTGAACTTCGAACAGACGACCTTACGGAGTCAGACGCTCGCGAACTGATCGCCGACCTCCTTGAGGACGACGTTGTAGTGGCGGTGCCGACTGAGCACGTGCTCGTCCACGCGCCGACGAACGCCGTTTTCGACAACATCGTCCAACTCGCGGTCTACCACCGTGGCTGGGAGGCGGGTCGCGACGACGAGGGTGGTGCGTGATGCAGCAGACACTTGAGGGCTGTGCGTTCTGCGATGCGGGCCCGGAGGTCCGTCTCGGCCCAAGCAGGTTCGTGGGGGAAAGACGAGCTCATCACCCATCCGATCTGTGTGGAGTGCGCGCTCCGCGAACAGCCTGACCCGGACGATGCACATCGATTCGCGTGTGACGGCTGTGGGTGTCTTGTCGACGCTGTCGCCGCCCTCACTCGGTATCGCGTCCAACTCGGCCATCTCGAAGGCACGCTCCATCTCTGCGCTCGCTGTAGTCCGGATGGGCCCGCGACCGACTGGACGCACGACCTCGAAGCACATCTCGTCCGCGACGCCTAAGTGGGCGACAGTCAGATCTGTCTGGTGAGGGGGCGCAAGGCGACGCCGGCCCTCGAGAGAAACAACTATTGATTACTGGATGAACTTTCTCGTGTGAGCGGCGACATCGTCTATCCGTCCGTGGGGTTGGTCATCGACCTCCACGAGCAGGTCGTCGCAGAAGGAGACGTTACGGAACCAGGCGTTCGATCGAAGAACGCTGTCGAATCGGCACTGCAGTACATCTCGGAAGGATTCTTCGGGGAGGTCCCTGAGACGATACACGAGAAGGCCGTCCACCTGATGCGGTTGCTTGTCGCCGAGCATCCGTTCGTCGACGGGAACAAACGGACTGCGCTCCGAACGGTTGTTGTCTTCTACATGCTGAACGACTATACGTTCGAGTACGGTGACGAGGTCCGTGCGCTCCTCCATCGATTCGCGACCACGCAAGCAGACATCGACATCGAAACCGCGGTCATCTACTTCCGCGCATGTACTCGGCGCAACCGATAAATCCCCACACCATATATGAGTGACTAGAGATGGCGTCCAGTAGTGATTCCTCGGCGTCGGTCGACGACGAAGTCCAGCAGCTCTACGAGCGCTACCAGGCGGCGGAGAGTGAGGAGGAACGCCACGAGATCGCGCTCGAGATGGGCAAGCTCGATGGACGCCGTCATGCCGAGATTTACGACGCCTTAGAAGACGAATGATACAATGCGACTCATCTGAGTGTACTATCCACACAGAGCCGTACCCAACCGACTGAAGGCGATCAGGCGGGAAAATGCGATTCGAGGCGGAGCTTCGCCTCACGTAGTTCACGCAGGCGCCGCGTGACAGCGCGCCACCCACTCAGCCGATCAGAGGCCTCGTTGAGGTCGTCGTAGTCGACGTCCGCGAGTACGACCGCACCTGGTGAAGACGCCTCGAAGGACGCAGCGAGCTTGCGTTCCCGTTCTCGGTACTCCTCAATCGTGTCCGCGATTGCCCCGGAGGTCTCGAACTCCCGTGTGAGTTCGGTGACGTGCCGGAACTCGAAGGACGCCTCGTTGCGCACGAAGAGCGCAGGGTTGTCCGCGACCTTCTCGAGGACGAGTCTCGGTGACTTCACCACCGAGTGAGCGAACCCCGAGTACCCAATGGTCCACAGTCCGAGCCCCATCGCTTCGATCTGCTCTTGGTAGCGATTGCGGATGGTGACCCAAAGATTTTACTGATTCGCTGTAAACTGTAATCAAGAACGAATCGTGTCACGCACCTCAAATCGCGCCGACGGCGACATCGTCGAGGACTTCCTCTCTGTCGCGGACCTCCTCGAGGAGCCACAGCTCGCCCAGTTGTACGCGTACCTCGCTAGAGAGGGCGAGGCGACAGTCCAGGACGCGATGGACGACCTCGAACTCGCACAGGGAACCGCCTACAGCTACGTCAACCGGCTCGTCGACGCCGGCGTCGTCGACGTTACCGACGACGAGCAGCCCCGGCGGTACGCCGCCCGTCAGATCGACCTGACCGTGACGACGGCTGCGGGCGACCGCGAGTACACGATCACGCCGGCGCTCATCGACGCCGTCGGCCGCCGCGAGACGAACGCCGACATCGACACCTACATCGATCGCCACGGCGTCGCCGGCCTCGCGACGGCGCTGACCTACGCCGTCGCCCGCGAACGCGGCGAGGTGACCCACCGCCTGATGGCGGAGGATCTCGACATCTCGCCGCTGGCCGCGGAGATGATCCTCCAGGCGCTCCACCCCGTCGTCCACGAGCACTACGACATCGAGCAAGCAGGGGCAGGACTCGACGAGCTGGACATCAACGACGACGCCGCTGACGACGCGTGAGCCAGCTCCACATCGCCGACACCGGCCTGTTCGTCGCGATGGGGCAGCCCTCGAACAGTCGGTACCAGGCCGTTCGGCGGTTCGCTCGCCGGAACGACATCACCTTCGTCCTCCCCGAACGAGTGGACGAGGAGCTGACCGTCGACGACCCGGACGTCGAGGACGTGCCAGTTGACACCGCAATCGACGAGGGCTGGGCGACGGTTGCGGCGCCGCTCGAGTTCTCCGAGCCTGTCGTCTCCCGGGTGATGGACGGCGTCCAGCGGTACATCGCGAACGCCGACGACCGGCCCGCCGACGAGGTTGAGCGTGCCGACGCCACCCTCGCCGCCCTGGCTGCCCAGCACCTCAGCGCAGGGACGGCGACCGAGGTCTACATCTACACGACCGATATCGCGGCCGGCGAGGGGGCCGAGACCGTGCTCGCGAGTGAGGGGTACGGTGACTCGGTGACGTTCGTGAACGGCTTCCGGTTCATCGAGGACCTGGTCGCCGGCAACAGCTGATTGATTGGCGGTCCCGTTCGGTAGGGAGACCCCTAAAAAAGCCCTCGGCTGTTGGACAGGTAGTGTTCAGATTAGCTGATTCCATACGAAGGCGAAGGCTTGCAACCAATTTTCGACGGTCTCCGCTTCGGCGTTGCTGAAACAGTTTGAGAACTGGTTTGTTCGACGCTTTACTTCTCTAAAGACACGTTCGACGGCGTTCTGATTCCCGTGCGTTTTGTGTTGGAATCGGAGGTCATGTCGATGGCAGGCCGCCTGCAGCCACGGCGCGCAATCGACGAGAAAAAGCTCGTCATCGACGAGATGTTTCTCGCGGAGTTCCGAGAGGAACATCTCGGTAAGAGTCTGTGTTCTCGTCGGATAGAGACGAACATGGAGCAAGCGATTGGTCGCTGGATCAACCGCTTCGTACAGCCAATAGCGTTCGGAGTTGAGTTGGATCACCGTTTCACCAACCGCAACGTGATCCGGGTCAGCTCCCTCAACTGGCTGTAGATCGGCTTTCTGCACCCAGTTATGAACGGTGGAGCGACAGCGATCGACACCGGCACTGTCTAGTTGAGCCAGTTTGAGGAACGAGCAGGCCGTTGAGCTTCTTGTTCAAGGATGCTCGCAGACCTGCTCAACGATGGCTTAGACGCGGATTTAGAAGAAGCTTGGGAGAACGAGCGGACGGCGACGCCCGTCAGGGCGTTCGCCGTCCGTCTCCACGAGACTGGTTGTTCGCTCCGCGAGACAACAACGATCTTAGCGGAATTAGGCGTTAAACGCTCGCATGGAGCGGTTTGGAATTGGGTGCATCGGCTTGCTGACAGCGGATACGACCCGCCTGAGGCGCAGCCGAAGCGGGTCGCGGTTGACGAGACCGCTGTCAAGATTGACGGCGAATGGTCTTGGTTGTACGCTGCAATAGACACCGAGACGAAGCTCATTCTCGATGTCGCGTTGTTTGGGCGGCATGGCACCGATCCGGCAGCTGCATTCCTGCATCGACTCGACGAGAAATACGACCTCTCAGACACCGTATTTCTCGTGGATCAATACGGCTACCGGACTGCCCTCGCTCGATTAGGATTGAGCGGTCGGGTTAACTATACTGAGCGAAACCTGATTGAGAAGTGGTTTCACACCCTCAAAATGCGCATCGACCGCTTTCATAACTCGTGGGTCGGCAGTCGGTCGAGCGCACGCGAATGGCTTGAGCAATTCATGCACTACTACAACCGCCAGCGACCGCACCAAGCTCTCGACGGAAGGACGCCGATCGAGGAGATCCAGAACTAGACAGTGCCTCGACACCAAACCTCTCCAAGATAGAAACTGTATCCGAAAGTGATAATCTGGCCAGGTGGAGTCGGATACCGAGCTTCATCGCAGGCTCTGGTGTCGCTTCTCGCTCCAGAAAATCTAACTCGAAGCAGCCGCTACCCCCATTGAGGCGGTCGGTTTCGAGCATAGGCACTCAAAAATCGTACCGCCTCACTTTTCAGCCTTATCTGAACACCGCCGTTGGACATCCTACTACCGACTATATCAGGCCAGATTGGGCGCCCCCAGCAGAGCTTTTTCGAATTTACTCAATTGGTTACTCACTTCTCAAGTTGACGTAACTGGATAGTGGCCACCGATGGCGATATGCTTATGTGTTGATTGTTAGTATGAAACAGGTTGTATGGAGGTCCCGACCGTCTCAGACGTGGAAGATATCGAACTCTACGACCGACTTGAGCATCGGTCACCTGAGGTCCTCTGCCGGGTTTTTAATCACTTCTACTTTGAGAACGGCGAGGAATATTGCGATCCAGATGAATATGATTCAAAAGGCTGGCGACGCCTTCTAGCAGGTGCACTCCCTCAAGAGACGCGAGCTTGGCTGCAGACTCACGCCCAGATCGCAAACGAGAGCGTTGACCGAGTCCATGCGGTCGCACATCTTAACGAGACGTACGACGTCCCTGAGGAGAAGCGGGGTCCGGACACACTTTATGAACTGGCGATTTTAATCCACGAACTCGGGCTCGAAGAGCGGCTACCACAGCTCATCGTTTCGGCACGGATTAAACAGAACGAGATGAAACGAACATGGGTCCTCCAGGAGGAGATTCCATTATCAAATCTCTCTGAGAAAATCGATTCGTTTCAGCAGTCGTGGAACAAGCGCGAGGACCGAACGAAGGCGGTCCTCGTCCAGCAGGAACTTTCAGATAAGTCTGTAGCTTCACTCCAGATATTCGCGGAGAAAGGGGCCGGCGTGACTGAAGAACTCACGTTCGGATTCCGTGAAGGCGAGCAAGACGGTGACACCGATATTCCAGAACGGCCTGAACTCTCGACGGTACGCTATCGGGAACTCAAACAGATTCGGGTATTGCTAAAAGTTGAGTCGGGTAGAACACTCGTCGTTTTCACGGACGAGCATAGACGTGGGTGGACAAGTGTCCTGAATGGATTTTTCGAGCACGCCTTCGATATCGAATCAATCACGAACACGATAGAAAAGCAGACTGTCACTGAAGCAGCCGAACTACGTGAGGAGGCGCATGAATCGGTCGATTTTGACGACAACCCCATTGAGAAAATGGCAGGTTTGATCAACGACCGTTCGGAAGCTGCCCTTGACGCTGTAGACAATTCACCACACGGAGCCGAGCGGAAACAGCGACTCAAGACCAAAATCCAAAATATCGAGCTCTCTGGCTCCGAAATCGAAGATGATCCCAATCTTGGCACCGAAGAGTTCCGCTTAATTGGTAGAACGAATCTTGATGAAGTGTTCAAACAGGTAGATATTGAAGACGGGTTTTTCCAGTTTCTCGACCGGGCAAGCAACGAAAGTCTGGCACTCGTTCTGAATGTCGATGGACGGCACGTCGCTGCCCGTAAAACAGGTCCTCAATCGGTTGATGGCTCTCGGCTTGGCTCGGAGACACAAGTCGCGCTCACGTATTTCTTCGACCAGGAGGGGGTACTGTGAACGAAGATACAGTCGAAGCGCTTGAGTCAGTCATCAATGGGAGAGGGAGCGAGGGGAGGTACACAGACGAAGATCTCCCAGAACCCCTTGCAGGAACGGAATTTGTTACTGCAAGCGAGGAACTCCCCAACAGATGCCAGCGAGATGGATGTCGAATAAGCTGCCAGGTAGTCGAACGGAACGGTGGAGAGGTACGGATGGAATGTCGACGCGAAGAATATCCACACACATTCACAATCAATAGTTCTAAATACACTTTCTATGATATCGAATTCGAGTCTGTTCTCCGGATTGTCGCCGAACACATCGGAGAGACAATCAGCTCAGTAGCGTTCGATCTGCCACGCCGAGTTACTGCAATAACCGATTCTGGTTTGCGGCTCACGATGCCAGTCGCCCCAGCTCGGTTTGAGCGGGAAGTAATGGAAATTTACGCGGAAGCGCTCCGAGACGACCAACCAACATTGCTACTAACAACAGAAGGAAAGCTAGAGGATCTCCTCGAACTCGCCTCACTGTTTTCAACGGGGAGTCTCGTCTACGCAACACCACTTTCTGCCATAGCAGAGACGTCGGGGCATCTGTCTACGATGACCGAGACAGCCCAAGCGATTCAGACAATGGAACAGGAGTTCGTTGATGAGCGACATAACGAGGCTGGCGACCTCATCCACCGGGTAAATATGAACCCGAGATACATTCTCACCGAACTCAATCATATGCGCTTGCTCCGGAAGACGGGACACCTCTCGGGCGGCGATCGTTTAGAGACAGTGGCTGAACTCGTTTTTTCGCACTTGTTCTCGACATATCCCGGGGAAGGCGGAGAGGACGATAGTGGTCAGAGCGTCCCTGATAACCTATTCCATGTTCCAACCCTGGATTCGAGCAAGTACTCAGAATCGATTCTTGGCGTCGTCGACGCTAAATCTGCAGATCGTGCGAAATTCGGTCGAGAGGAAGCTCGTGGTAAACATGACGAGTACCTTGAGCGGGCAGAACGAGAATCAATCAATACCGACCAAGTCGCACATGCGTTCATCATTTTGGAGTTCAAAGGCCAACAGGAAATCGAATTTTTCGATAAGATGGAAGAGTTCTACGATGAAGGTACTCACCTCGTGATCTTTACCGCCGATGCGCTGGCGATGCTCATGGCAGCGTATCTCGCAGCAACAGTCGCAAACGAATTGGAACTTATTCGAGGCGACTTTCGTGCAGCCATCTACCCGCTGTTCGAGCCAACAGCATTCAGAGACGCCGGCCTGGCCCGTGTTGAACGGGAAGTCGGTCAATTACAAGAGGACTATCGTGACAGATATCTCCAGCGGTCGGACCTGGTGATCGTCCAGCGTAGTGTGGTAAAAAAGCAGTTACAACGCTGTCTAACGTCTGAAAAAGAAATCGAACCAATCTTCGAGCGGTATTTCACTGAAATGCCGCTTATTTGACCCAAAATCCGGACTGCCTTTTGGGTATGACAAATGTCATTAGGTAGAGGGATTAAAAAGTGGCTGACACGGCGGTGTGTAGGGAGTAAAAAGCCCTCGGCCGCTCGACGTACCGCGACCACCGCTGCGCGCCTCGTACCTGCGGTGCTTGCGGGGTCGGGGGACGACCGAGGCGGCCTCGCCCTTTCTGAGTCCGCCAGGCCTGTCAATGACTCATCGAGCGACGTGACCGGGTGGACAGGTGTGTCCGTATCGGCCCGCCCCGCTCGCCGCTGCCGCCCTCCGCGTCGCTCGCGACCGACCATTCCGGGCATGCGGGCGCTCTTCGCACCACCCGCGCCCGTTCCGGGCTAAAGTGGATGTGCCCTCGGCGCCAGCGCTTCTCCCGCTCGGGTCCTGCGGACCTCGGCTTCGCCGACCGCGACGGACGTAGTTGCGTCGCGGCGAACGGGGAATGCGCTGGGCGCTCGCTCCGGGCGGGTCGGCGCGCGCGGCTGGATGTTTTACTTCCTAAGGCGCGCTCTCGCTCGCGCCCCAAGGGGCGCTCGCGAAGGCGCGAGCGAGAGCGCGCAGAGTCCTGTCGGTCGTCGTCGATGAGAAAGCCGCGATGGTGGTGCATCGCGGCGTCGGCGCGTGAGCGCCTTCAGGAACTAAGTGAGTTCCAATGTCCAGTAACAACGCTAGCGGAAAGGTCGTTTCGGTGGATGAACAGGCATTCGAGGACATCGAGCGTGAGACGGTCGACGAAGACGGCTTCACGGTCGTGGCGGCGACGCCGGCGTTCCAGGCCACGGTCCAGGAGGAGACGCAAGCGAAGGTGGATGCGAACCACCCGGAGGGAATCGCGGACGCGGATCAGGAGCGGATTCCCGGTGTGACGCTCGCACAAGAGGAACGCATTCAGGCGCGTGAAGCGGAGCTGGAGCGGATCAGCGCACAGGCGGAATTGGGCGAGCAGGAGGGCCGTGCCGAGCGAGCGCGCGACGTCGCGGCCGAACGAAGCGCCGCGTGGAACAGGGAGTTCGATCGGCGGGCGGCGAGCGTGGACCGGTCGTTGAGCCCCGACCACGACCCACGCGAGATGCTCTCGCGGGATGAGCTCGGGATGGTGAACGAGCAAGCGATCAGAGTGGCGGGCAACCTCGATGGGTGGTCGCGGGCGGCGATCAGTCGGCGCCTCGCTCAGGCGGTGCTCGACGGCGCGGACGTCCCCACGGCCGTCCTCGACGTGAAACAGGCACTTGAGGCCGCACCTGGACAGGTCATCCCCATCGATCGGGTTGAGGACGTCGATCGTGGCGAGGTGAGCGTTGAGGGCATAGTCACACAATTGTGGGAACCCGCCAGTGCGAAAATCGCTCAAGTCGGATTGCTTGAGGACGAGACCGGCCGAATCAAGTTCACCAGCTGGGTGCGGTCGAACGCAAAGCACGTCGAAGAAGGCGAGCGCGTGCAGATTCGCGGTGCGAGCACGAGCTGGTACCAAGGCCGTGTCTCGATCGCGGTCACCGGCTGGAGCACCATGCACTTCCCCGAGCGCGAGGATTGGTGGGAGTAAGGCGACCAGCAGTCTCTCTCTTTTTGTCTGCCGGGCCGGACCCAAGCCCCGCCGCCCCACCCTCCGCTCCGTGCTCGCGTTGCTGCGCGCGCAGCCACAACCGGACTTGGAACAATTATCGAAGACGCACAGAAGATCCACCAACAACGATAGACACTCGAAGAGACACTCGCTACCGCTATGCAACCGAGGTGGGTGTCCTAACTAAAGACGAACCCTGGCTTAGTCTAAGTAAAGGTTATAATGTTCCGCTTGATTGATGTGAACATCTCGATGACGAAGAAGACTATCGGACAAAACACAGGCCATTCAGGTCGCGTGAATCTATCCGGCCCTGAACTCGAGAAGTTCGAGGCCGACGTCGGCGACGAGATCAAGGTCGATATCGCTGAGTCAAAAGATATCGCCCGCGCGATCATCCAGAATAGTGATCACGACGAGTTCGTCATCGTCTCCAAACCAACCACGGAGGACCAATCCGAATGAGCGACACCACGTACCCGAATCTCTTCGACGCCTGCACCCCTCGTGACGACGTCCTCGACGGAACACTTCAAGAGGACGAGTTCGCAGCGAGCCTCGCAACCGTCGCCCACGCGCGAGACGAAGCTCCGCCCGTCTACCGTGACACCGAGCTCTTCTTCGATATGACGTACCCCACGGACGGGCTCAAGACACTCCTCAGTAACCTCACAGGGCGCTTCCTCGCCAGCGGTGGCTACGACAGCAACGAGTACACGAGTAGCATCCTCTGTCTCGACACCCGCTTCGGTGGCGGAAAGACCCACGACCTCATCGCTTCCTACCACCTCGCGACCAACCCAACAGCGGCCAACGACTTGGGCCGCCATCTCCTCCCGGGTGACGAGGAGTTCGCGACGGCCTATCAGGACGCCGTCGCGGACGGCCTCGACGTCGATACCGCCGTCTTCGTCGGTGGACACGTCGACGCGCAGAACGCCCGGAGCGACCGGACTGACCCGAACGCACCGAACACCCGGACGATGTGGGGGGAGATCGCCTATCAGCTCTACGGCGTCGAGGGCTACGAACTCCTCAAGGAGTACGACCAGGAGCGCAACGCACCCGGGCAGAACACCCTCAAGGACCTCTTCGACCTCGGTGATGGTCCCGCTCTGGTGCTTGTGGACGAGATCGCGGCGTATCTCGAGAGTGCCTCCGCGGTCGAAGTCGGCAGCGCGACGCTCGCGAGTCAGACGCTGAGCTTCGTGCTCTCCCTTCTCGAGACGGCGTCCGAGTCGGACGACGTCACGATCGTCTACTCGATCGCGGACACGGCCTTCGAGGAGGAAGCGGAGGACATCCGCGGCCTCATCGACGAACTGAACCAGATCGGTCGTCGGCAGCACAAGACGGTCACACCGACTGACGAGAGCGAGGTGGGACAAGTACTCCAGCATCGCCTCTTCGAGGAGATTAACGGGGACGCCGCGGCGTCGGTCGCGCAGTCGTACTTCCAGTTCTACACGAACAGCGAGCGCCAGTTCCCGCAAGAGGCGACCGACGCGAGCTACGTCGACCGCCTCGAACGCGAGTATCCCTTCCATCCGACCGTCATCGATACGCTCACTGAGAAGATCGACACGATCCCGAAGTTCCAGCGTACGCGTGGTGCACTAAAACTCCTCGCGCGCGCCGTCTACTATCGGTGGAACAATCAGCCCGAGCACTTCGAACGCCACTGGCTCCGCCTCTACGATCTCACCCCCGCAGACGACGCCCCGAGTGGCAGCATCAACTCGACGCTCCACGAGTCGCTCTTCGAATTCGTCGACCTCAGTTCGGCCGTCTCCGCAGACATCTACACCGAAGACGGAACCGCTCACGCCCAACTCGAAGACCGGAAATGGACGGAGAAAGGCATCCCACCGCTCGGCTCTCACATGACGACGGCCGTCCTCTGGCACAGTCTCGCCTACGGTGAGCAGGCCACCGGTTTCACGCGTGCGGAGATGAACGAGACGCTCGGCCATCCTGGGATTCGGTTCGACAACTATGACTCCGCGCTGGACGCGCTCGGGGGGTCAGACATGAGCGTCGCGTGCTACTATCTCTACGACGAGGAGCGCGTGCGCTTCAAATCCGACCCGAACCTCATCCGGATCATCGACCAGCGCGTCGACAACACTCCCGACGCGCAGGCACGCTCCCGGTTCGAGGCCCGTCTCGAGAGCGAGACCGGGACGGGCGCGTTCGAGCCAGTCCTCTACCCCGAGTCCCCCGCAGACCTCCCGGACAAGGCTTCGACACCGCAGATCGCCGTGATGCACATGGACACGGCGCCGGTCACCGAGGACCTCCTCACCGACGAGGGCAACGAGGAGTCGATCCCGGAGAAGGTGCAGTCGCTCTACCAGAAATCCGCCTCGAAGCAGGGCGGTGACGTCCAGAGTCGCGTCTATAAGAACTACGTCCTCTTCCTCGCACCCGACGACGAGCGCGTGCGGAGCGCCGTCGACGAGGCCCGCCACCTGGAAGCGATCGAGGCGCTCCTCGACAACTCGCAGCGGACGGCCGACCTCTCCGACGAGCAGTTGGAGGATCTCAAGGAACGCCAGCAGGAGAAGTACGGCCTCCTCGGCGAACTCGTCCGTGGCGTGTATCGCCACCTCTACTACGTCGACCGCGACGGCCTCACGCACATCACGATCAACGCGACCGAAGCCAACGGCGGAACGAGTCTCGTCCACGCTGTCGAGGAGACGCTCGAGGATCGACTGATCAAGGCGGACGCTGATGCAAAGGGTGTGGCGTTCTTCAAGCAGAAGCTCTGGCAGCGCACCCAGGACTCGATGACGACCCAGCAACTCGTCGAGCAGTTCGCGAAGAAGCCCGGACTCCCCTACCTCCTGAGCACGAAGCCGCTACGGAAGACCGTCGCGAAGATGGTCGACGAAGCCGGATACACGTACTGGGACAGCGAGGCCGAACTCGCCTACTGGGACGGTGAGTCCGCGGACGAGCCGGAGAACTGGTCGAAGCGCTCGCCGTTCGCTGAGTCGCCGGACGTCCGCACCACGATCTCCGATACGGACGTGAAAATCGGTTCGGAGTACGTCGTCTACACGAGCATCGAGGCGCTCCTCGACGTCCACCATGACCCGATCCGACCACCGGAAGCGACGAAGGTCGAGTGTGCCGAGGATGGCTGCACGACGATGGTCGAGCCGTCCGGTGACGGCCCCGCCTACTGTGCGGAGCACGAGGAGACCACGACGGCGACCTGCGAGAGTTGTGGCCGGGAGTTCGAGGAGAGCGAGTTGAACGCGGCGGGCCTCTGCCGGGAGTGCGCCCAGCCCTCGGGGTGGGAGTCCTCGACGAGTCAGATGGCGGCATCGCGGGCGTTCAACGAGATTCGAACGCACGCGCTCTCGAAGTCGCCGGCGGACGGCACTCCGGGAATCTCCCAGGTGACAGTCGAAGTGATGGGGGAGGACCGCCTCTCGAAGGGGTCGTTCATCGCCCAGCGGGGCGCGTTCACCGACCGCGAGGAGCAGGTGTCCGTCCGGATGAACTACGACGTGAAGACTTCGACGGGCTCGACGTACAACGCGAGCTATCAGGGGAGTCTCACGGACTTCTCGCGCGTGACGAACCAGCCAGACCCCTTCGGGGAATCAGTCAACGTCACGCTGAAGTTCCGGGTCGACTTCGAGGAACCCGAAGCGATAACTGACGCCGAGGACGACGTCCTCGCGGAACTCCAAGCGGGCCTCGGCGAGACCAATATCGACGTGAAAGTTCAAGCCAGAGGACCGACCGAAATACCCGCAGAGGTCACTCAATGACACCACAACTCGACCCGGCGAGCGCGGGCACGGCGACCGAGGACGCACCAGCCTCCTCGTTCGGGAGTAGCGTCTACGGCGGTCGTCCGACGTTCGCGCTCGCCCGGCGCGAGAGCCAGAAGGGCGGTGCGGTCACGCTCTACGAACTCCTCCCGAGTGAGCAGGCGGCCGCGCGTCGCGACCGACTCGAACGCCGCGGGCGCTCACTTCGCGTTGAGGCCTTCGCGGACGTCTTCGAGGACTCGACGGACGACGTCCTGACGCGGTGGTCGTGGGGGGAGTGGGCGGCCGTGAAGGTCGCCCGCCTCGACGGTGGGCGCTTCCGCGCGCTCGTCCCCCTCCTCCAGGAGACCCTCGACGGCGCCGGCCTCGACCACACCACCGTCACCGGAAGTGGTACTGGCGACGTCTTCCTCCCCGAGACCGTCGGCGTTCGACTCGCGCTCGCGTTTCGGGGCATCAAGCCCATCCAGCGCGTCGACCGCATGCGTGCCTTCTGCCGCGGCCTCGCCCGCATGAGCGACGAAGAATGCTACTACTGGCACGCCAAGTGTCGCGCCCCGTCCAGCCCGAACGGCGAAAAAGCACTCCGGACCCTACTCACTGATCATCTATGACTGACCACGACGACGACCTGAAACCGCTCGCGATTGAGGGCGAACTACCCCTGAAAGCCGTCGGGATCGAGAACCTAAAAGAGGGGAACCCGAAACATATGCCCCCCCACCGGTATCTACATCCGTGGTTCGCTCGACGGCCCACTCCTGCAAGCCGATTAGCGATATTAGCGTCAGTATTACCGAAGGGTTTTGACCATGATGAATTATTACAGCTGATGCAAATCGGCCCCCGGGAAGGCGTATCCAATATTGCAGAGTACGTGGAGTCAAAAAAGGCTACAGAAGACCAGAGAAGTGGGAATCTGGAGAGCCACTATGGTTATCCGAGACCATTTACGCGGTCGCCGACTGAGACTCAGAGAGAAGCTTTTCATTCTGAGGTTGAAGAATTGTGGGGGGACTTACCGACAGTTCTGGATCCAACCGCAGGTGGCGGTGTAATACCCTATGAGTCCCTTCGATATGGTCTACCCACCAAGGCAAATGAACTGAATCCAATTCCAACTCTTATCTTGAAGGTTCTACTTGAGTACGCACCATCTGTAGGTGGCCTCAGGCAAGAGCTGGAATATTGGAGCAAAAAAATCGATCAAAGTGCTACCCAATCAATTTCAGAATTTTTCCCGTCGAAAAAAGAAGGCAGAGAAATAGACTGTTATATTACTACAAATGTTATCTCATGCCCCACCTGTGGTAGCGATATTCCTTTGGTCGCAAAGTGGGAAGTGAGAACAAGAAAGGGTGCTGAAACGATCGTCGTGAAGCCAGAGGTACTTGATAACGGATCGGTTAAATATGAGTGCCTAACTGACCCCTCTGAAGAAGAATTAAATGGATATGACCCCAGTAACGGTCCTGTTTCGAGAGGGGGGGATGCCGAATGCCTTGATTGTGGAGTCGTCACCGAGAGTGAGGAGGTCAGAAACCGATTCGAGAGTGGAGACTATACGTATGACACATACTGTGTTCGTTATATCGATTCGGATGGGAATTACAAATTCAGGTCGCCTGAGAAGATTGATGAAGAGGCTTACGAAGCTACGGTTGAACATGTCGAGTCGGACTACGAGATGTCCACTTTCCTGAATACAGAGATACCAGCGGGTGAGAAAACCACTGAGCCACGAGAGCATGGTGTTACTCAGTGGAGAGAAATATTCAGCCCTCGGCAATTAGCCTCTCACTATGAATATCTGAGAGCTTATCAAGAGTGCATAGATGATATTCGGGAAAAATATGACGAGGAGAAGGCCGAGGCAATTCTGGTGATCCTATCACTCGCCTCCGGAAAGATGATCGATTATAATTCCAGGCTTTCTCCTTGGAATACGAGCAGAGGCATCCCATCAAATGCCCTCGGCGGGAAACATTTCTCATTACAAAAATCATTTGCTGACGTTAATATGGCAACAGTAGGTATCGGTAGTTACCAGTCTTCAGTCAGACGGTTGGTAGACTCATATCAGGACATAGTAAACTATCTCCCTAGCGGTTCACAGACAGGTGAGGTCACCTCACGGGATGCTGCGAATCTTCCTTATTCAGATGGGGAAATTCAGTCTGTCGTAATCGACCCACCATATTATAGCAGCATTATGTATGCCGAACTATCCGATATATTTTATGTTTGGCTTAATGAATACGTTGGTGAGCTATTCCCAGAATATTTCGATTCTGACTTAAGCGACAAGGATAATGAGGCAGTTGCCAACCCGAGCCGTTTTGAGGCTGTTGCAGGTTCTCAATCTTCAAAGAAAGAACTCGCTAGCCAATTCTATGAAGATAAAATGAGTGATATTTTCTCAGAAGCTTATCGGACACTAGAGTCTGGGGGGGTTATGACGGTGATGTTCACGCATAAAGAGACTGATGCATGGGACACACTAACGATGTCCCTTATCCGGTCCGGATTCATTATCACGTCAACTCATCCGATTACCAGTGAAATGCCAACCAGAATTGATACCCGTGGGGGTGGCTCAGCCGATTCTACTCTCCTCCTCACGGGTCGCAAACCCCACGAGGAACGCGATCCGGAGAACGCGGTTCCGACCCTCTGGAGCGACGTCGAGGCGGATACCCGGGAGGCCGCGAAGGAGGCCGCCCGCGACCTCCTCGAATCCGGTGTCTCACTCACGAAGACGGACGTGATCATCTCGGCGTTCGGGCCGACACTCAGAGTCTTCGCGGACGCCTACCCGGTCGTCGACGACGAGGACGAGGAGGTGCCGCCGCGGAAGGCCCTCGAAACGGCGCGGGAGGCCGTCACCCAGATTCTCGTCGACGAGTACCTGGAGGGGATGGACGTCGACAATCTCGACGACGTCACGGAGTGGTACATCCTCTGCTGGCTCGTCCACGAGTCCGAGACGTTCGCCTACGACGACGGCCGCCAGCTCGGTCTCGGGATCGGCGTCGACATCGACGACATCAAGCGCTCGACGAAGACGTGGCGCAAGAGCCGCGGCGACATCAGCCTCCGCGGGCACGACGGCCGGGTGCAGAACATCAACGAGAAACCCGAGGATCGCTCCAGCCGGCTGCCGGTCGACCCGGACGACCTCTCGTTCCCGCGCGCGCTCGACGCCGTCCACGCCGCGATGCACGTCTACGAGAAGAAGGGCGAAGCCGCGACCGTCGAGTGGCTCCGCGAGCGAAACTTCGACACCGACGCCCAGTTCAAGGAGACGCTGAAGGCGCTCCTCCAGGTGCTGCCGCACAACCACGAGGACTGGGAACTCGCCCGTGACCTCGCGGTCGGTCGGACGAGCGACGTGCTCAACCTCGACTTCAGCCCGAACGTCTTCGCCGAGAGCGGAGACGAGACGAAACAGACCGAACTGGGCGAACACGAGAACTGACGACGACCACAGATCCCCCATATCACATGCTCTCCGAGATATTCGACGATTGGAGTCTCAGCGACGCACACCTCCTGCGTACGGACATACGCGGGACCGAATACGAACCGATCGATGTCGAGGCCGCGGCGTCGAGAGCGAGAGAGGAACTCGACATTCGCGTCCCGGAGAAGAACGGGTACGCCGTTCCGCTGTTCGAGAAACACGAGCCGGTACCGACGGACGAGTACGTCATCTACCGACCCGAGAAGGGACACATCGGCTGGTACGACTCGGGGTTCGGTATTGGCGGCGCCGAACGGTTCGCCGACTGCGAGCGGCTACGTGAGAATGAGATCGGACACCGACTGCGGTTCTGGCTCGACGAACACCGCACCAACGTCGAACTGGACGTCGACGAGGCAGACCTTCCCGACGAACGAGTCCATCCGACCGATCGGCTCAGCGAGGACGCCCGGCGCGGGTTCTTCGACGATTTGAGGGGCTTCGTCGACTCCGAACGGGAGGCCGAACGCCAAGGGAACTGGGAGCGATACGAGGAGATCGGTCTTGAGGACTCCATCCAGCGAAATCAGGTTTCGGGTCCGTTCATAAGCCTCGGATCGACGTCCAGGGAAGGCGAGACCCTGTACAGGTACCAGTTCGCGGACGACGAGGACCAAGATGACGAAATCGTCGTCGACCTTCGCGACGACGAGGGAATATTCCCCGGGAACCGATGCATCCTCGACATCGAATCCGACGACCAGCATTTCCCGATCGAAGCCGAGGTCCGTTCGGTCACCGACCCCCAGATCACGATTCGGCCCGTCTGGGATAGAATTCCCGACCGGAGCGTAGTCGAGAAGATCCTCACCAGCAACGACGCGGAGGTGTGGCTGCACGAGCTACTGAATCCGGTTCCGTACGATAGGCGTATCGACGCGATCAATCAAGTCGAGCAGAACGACCGAAAGCGGGACCTGTTGACCGGCGACCGTCCCATCGAATACTCCGTCAACAAGTACGCCCCACCGAACCCCGGACTCGAACTGAACGAGTATCAGCAACTCGCCCTCGTCTGGGCCGATAGTGCGGAAGACGTCGTGTGCATCCACGGCCCACCGGGGACGGGAAAGACTCGAACCCTCACCGCGTACGTCAGGCACGCCGTTTCGCGTGGTGAATCCGTCCTCGTGACCGCCCACTCGAATCAAGCCGTCGACAACCTCCTCGTCGGCGACAGTTCACTCGGAACGCCGGAGGATGGGACGCTCCACGCGATGGCACAGGACGACGACGTCGACCTGTCCATTGCACGCGTCGGGAATAACTCCCGGAGCCGGGTCGTTCAGAACCACTACACTGGTCGCTCGACGAGCGAAGCCGACGTCATCGCCGCGACGACGAGCGGCACCGCGACCTTCGACCAAGACGAGTTCGATGTCGCGGTCGTCGACGAGGCGACACAGGCGAGCCGGCCGGCGACCGCGATCGTGTTGAACAGCGCCGAAAAGCTCGTCTTAGCCGGCGACCACAAGCAGCTGACACCGTACTGCGCCGACGAGACGAAGAAGGAAGAGGACATGCACATCTCGTTGTTCGAGTATCTCCTCGAACGGTACGATGGCGCGCTCTCGGTGCTGTTGGAGAAACAATACCGGATGAACGAGGAGATCGCCGCGTTCCCCAACGAGGCGTTCTACGACGGGAAACTCAAGACCGCCGACCGGAATCGCGACTGGTCGATATCCGACCTCAAACCGTTCATGGGAGTCGACATCGACGGACGGGAAAAGACACCGAGCTACGGGAATTCGTACTATAATCCGGACGAGGCTGAGGCGGTCGCAAAGCAGGTACAACTCTTAGCACAGAGCGGAGTTGCATCGGAGGACATCGGCGTCATTTCCGCGTATAGCGGGCAGGTATCCGAGATACACGATCGGGTGAACCGACTCGACATCGAGGACCCGCGAGCGGTCAGTGTCGACACCGTCGACTCGTTTCAGGGTGGGGAGCGAGAGGCGATCATCGTCTCGTTCGTCCGGAGCAATGATGACGGCTATAGCGGCTTCTTGGAGTTCCCCGACGAGGGCCCGCGACGACTGAACGTCGCGCTAACGAGAGCACGGAAGCGTCTCGTATTGGTCGGCAACTGGGAGACGTTAGGCACGTGTGCGCCCCACCGGTCGAGTGGGGAGAGCTGTGCTGACCTCTATGAGAATCTGGCGGACCACATTCGATCGCGTGAGAGAATGCTCTCGATGAAAGAGTGAGCGTTACTCCTTCACACTGACTCGTCGACCAACGAGATATCCTTGTTCGGCCTGGAGGCGGACACGGATCGTTTCGCCAACCGTACCGCCCTCGATGTGCACTTGGTGGTTCTTGTAGCGCCCCATCGTATCTCGGGTACCACCGTCAGACTTGATCGTCACTTCAACTACCTCCCCTTCGATCTCGGATTGTGAGACTCCCGTACCCGAGGAGCGGGATGAGCGCGACGTCGTGTTCGACTGGTCATTGCTGACTTCTGCGTTCGATCGCCGATACGATTCTTCGGATTGGACTTCGCCGTCGACGATGACGTTACTGTTCTTTCGAGCGCGGTCGTGGAACGTGCCTTTGCTATCACCGACGTCACCTGGCATCGACTCCCCAGTATCGTACGCCGGGTCGTTGCGGTGACCGTACCCGTAGCGATCCTTGTTATCTCTACTCATACCAGTAATGTGTACCTTCTTTCATATATGTCTGCGGGATATATTCGCTTTAGATCAGTACTGTATTCAACCGACGACGACAGAACGGTAGAATCAATCCCGATGACATGATTTGGGGCCGTTGACGCCTTCAGGATGCATTTCTCTTTACTCCGTGGTCTGTTTCACACAACGAGGATCGGGAGTCCGGTCGCTACTTAGCCTTGGCTAGACGAGCGATGTTCTCAACTCTACATTCATTCCGAGCGTCTTTGCCGACAAGGTCGACGTAACGCGATAGAGCGGTCTCGAAGACTACTGACCGTCTAACTCCCCATCTTCCAGAGGTCTGGCATTATCAGATTCTCCGCCCGTATCGAGGAATTCTGTCTGTGAATCGGTGGTTGCGATATCGTCCATGAACTCCGGCATTTCGAGTTCCTCATCTCCAAGCTCGTCCGCCTCGATTAGTGGGGAGTCGAGTACCTGCTCGTATTCGGCGCGTGCATCGCGATAGGTCTCGAAGCGATCCTGGAGCGGCGATAGCACCGCAGCGTCCTCCGTAAACAACCCCAGTAGCTGTCCCGAAATCGAATACCACATCGCCGCGAAGACCGGATTCTCAGCACGTCCGAGCTCCTCACCAGCAGCTTCGATGAACTGGATGACCCACTCCGAATCATCCGCCATGCGACTCGCGAACTCACCGATTCCACCGAGAACCTCCATGAAGAGGTCGTCCTGCATCTGAACGAGCGAGGTGCGAACCATTCCATCCTCACCGGCGTCATCAATCATCGATCCCACCCGTGACTCAAGAGCAGTCTCGACGTCGACGTTCGACTCAAGCGTGTCGAGGAACGTGCGGCACTCAGCGAAGAATCCGAGGGCGACTTCGCGGTCGAGACCATAGGTTTCGAGAACATCGAGAATCTCCTTCTGCTGCTCTCGCTTCTCCTCCTCGGTCGTAGCCTCACGATATATCATGACTCGACAGAGCATTTCGAGCCCATCCTGTACCGCCGCACCATCTGGTTCGTCGAGATAATCTGTGAACTTGTCTTCCTGAATCTCTTCAAGGACAGACTCATAAATATCGTAAGCAGTTTTCTCAAACTCGACTGGGCCTCGTGAACGGACCTGACCACGGAGAAGATTGATGAGAAGGAGACCAACGCGATAGTCAGCTTCCTCGCCCTCCTCGACCTCCTGTTCAGCGAACGTCTCGTAGAAACGGTCGATCTCCGGAACCAATAGTCGACTATGGTGGTCGAGAGGGGAATAGGGAGCAAAGCCCATTACGAAGTTCAGACGCTCTCCCGGACCAAATCCGAGCTGTTCAATCTCCGACGCGAGCTCTGTGGGAGACGGGTTCTCACCGAGAAGGTTTTCCAGATGAATACCGGCGAACGTACTGTACGCGAATCCTTGAAGAGGCGCCAGCTGGGACGTGTCCTGTTCGGCGAACGCCTCGTGCGCGTAATACTGGAACGCCGCTCGATGAGTCGTGTCGGTCTCATCTGTTCGCTCGTAGAGGAACTCTCGGAACAGTGGGTGTACGTCATAGACTAACAGTCCAGATTCATCCGACCGCCCGAGTTCCCGGATGATGATTTTCTCGCGGAGGCTCTCGAGTGTCTGTCGAACCTCGCTCCTCGAGAAGTCATCAAGGATGTTCGTACAGAGTTCTGCATCCAGTTCAATGAGTGGAGACGTATAGCGGAGGAACGTCTCTTCACGCTCACTGAGCGACTTGAGGTACTGTTTCTCGATGTAATCATAGACGTCGTCGCGGATCTGGAGTTCAGGCTCTGTATCTGAGGTCTCGATGAGAAGGTCGAGATAATAGGGATGGCCATCGACAGCAGAATGAATCTCCTCGATACGGGACTCAGAGATACCCTCGAACGCATCCCGGAGGATTATACCGGATTCCTCTAGGTCGTACATTTCGAGTTCTATCGAACATGCGGCCCCATCGTATGGGATACGGCCCGTCGTCACGAGGCGAGCTGCGGGACCAAGCGCCTCAGAGAGTTCTCTAAGGAAATCACGAGTCTGCTCCGGCGAGTCAGGAGCGATCTTGTGCACGTCCTTCAGATAGAGGACGAGTGGATCGCCGATTGAGAGATTCTCCGTGAGCAATTGGAGTTTCTTGAGATGCCGAGAGCGATCATCCAACTGGACACCCACGGAGAAGTTCCATATTCCGAGGTCTACACCGGTAACCTGATTTTTGAACGATTGGATGACGCCCGCAGCGTCCCGCGCCCCAGCCAATAGGTCCTGGGCGATAACGTCCGGCGTGTGCCCCCGGCGAACAGTTACACCACGGACTCGCGATCGATCCTCGAGATCTTCCAGCACGTCATCAAGGAACTGATTAACGCCGACTCCAGGTTCGCCGTAGAGGTGGACGGTCTGTTCGCCAGCGTGGATCGCCTCATGAACGGTGTCCAGTTCATCAGAGCGAACGTTGGATCTCAAGATACATCTGGGAACGAGATACACTTACAAAAACCTAGCCGTGTTGAAACCTTCTCCCGGTCACAGAGCCACTGTGCAAGCTACAGAGGAGGTTATTGGAAATCCGTAGTTTAAGGAATCTGTTCTCGGACTTGAAGCAGCGCGTACCCGACTCCCAACCACAAGGCTAGCGCGGCTAAGAAGCCAAGTATGGCACTTACGAGCATACTCACTAGAGCTGGTACTTCAATAATAAATCCTTCTCGCCAAGAGTCTAATTGAGTCCAAGTGTCGGGGACCCAGAAGGTGGAACCGACGCAGAGGTGGTGGTTAAGTATCAGCCCCGAAAACGATGAGCCATATCACCGATGGCTGAGCTCCCGGAGTATGACTGGCAGTCGATTTATGAGAGCCAACCCGCGACTACCGGCTCCAATCTCGTCAACGAGTTCTATATCCCCGCACTCAAGCGCAGCGTTCAGTACGACCGTGTCGCCGGTTACTTCTCGAGTAGTGCGCTCGCCGTTGCGGCGCGTGGGATTCACGCGCTCGTCGAGAACGATGGCGAGATGCGGCTCATCGTCGGTGCAGAGCTCTACGAAACGGACCGCCCGGTTCTCGAAGCCCTGACTGACGAACTCGGCGAGGACTTGGACGAACTCGACGACGAGCAGTTGAACGCCCGCCTCCAACTACTCGCGCATCTCCTTCGCGACGGCCGCCTCACCATCAAAGTCGCCGTTCCCCGCCGAGGCAACTGGGGGATCTTCCATCCGAAAGTCGGGATCTTCCATGATAACGCGGAGAACGCGATATCCTTTGAGGGGAGTGTCAACGAGACCGCGGGTGGGTGGGAGCGGAACTACGAACGCTTCAAGGTACATCGAGAGTGGCGGGATGGCCAGCGCGAGTACGTCGAGGGGGACATCGATACGTTCGAGCGACTCTGGACGGACGATCATCCCTACGTCGAGGTCTACGACCTCCCCAAGGCCATCGAAGAAGAGATCATCGACTGGAAAGCACCAGACTCGGATACAGAAGTCGAGACCGCCCTCCAGGTCGCTCGTGGCGAAGCGCCACCCACGGAGAAGGACAAGGCGAACATCGTCGCGGACGCCCCACTCAGTCCCGGTGGACTCGCCCTCGCGGAGGAAGGCAGCACCATCACCCCGTGGCCGCACCAGCGCGTCGTCTCCGACACGCTCGTTAACACGTACCCGAACAGCTTCCTCCTCTGTGACGAAGTCGGCCTCGGGAAAACGATCGAAGCCGGCCTCACGCTCTCCCGACTCGGCCTCACCGACGAGCTCGAAACGGGACTCCTCCTCGTCCCCGCGAGCCTCACGATCCAGTGGCAAGAAGAACTCTGGGAGAAATTCAATCTCAACGCCTATCGCTTCGATCGCGGCAGCGGGAACCAGTACGTCTTCCACGATGCCTTCGGCCGTGAACACACGCCACCGTCCGCTACCGACCTCGATCTCACTGCCGACAAGCGCGAGGAAGCCTGGTCTGAGAGTCCGATATGGCGATTCCTCCACCAGCAACAATCCACAGCCACAAGCACTGGCCCGACAATCGTGATCATGTCGTGGCATACAGCCCGCCTCGACGACCGCTGGGACCAGGTCGCCCCCCGCGACAACGGAGTCGTCCGCACTCGGGACGACGTTCCAGCAAGTGTCCGCGGTCGGAACGCTAACGATCGAGACGGCGTCTGGGACGCGGTCATCATCGACGAGGCCCACAACGCACGGTCGGGCAGTAAGTTCTACACGCTCCTCGAGCGCCTCCGCGAGCACACACAGGCGTACTACCTCCTGACCGCGACGCCGATGCAGTTGCATGCCGGGGAGCTCTACGACCTGATGACGCTCCTCGACCTCCCTGGTCGATGGGACACCAAGGAACGATTCGTCGAGTTCTTCGAGACACGGCAGGCTCTCACACAAGCACTCAGACAGCAGCTCGACGGCGAGACCACGACCGAGGACTCCTGGTCGGCGCAAGCCACACTCGACAAGCACCGCTATCAGGACCGACTGCCGACGGAGCGAGCGCTCTCAGACCAGATATTCGACGCCGTCGGAGCCGAACTCGAGATCGGCGACGAGGATCAAGCGCGTGCACGCTCGAAGCAGCGCGTTCTGGAAGCCTGCAACCTCGCCAAAGACTACGGTGCACAGTACGACGGCTACCTCGATCGCTTCGACGCCGCGGTCCGCGAATACGACGTCGACCCGTTCGACGCGAACGAGGACGAGAAACTCAAGTACCTGCTCTATCCCGACTGGAAGGCCGAGGAGGAGTGGCTGACGTACTCGCGGAACGACCGCCTCGGTGCACTCGATGACCTCTCCGAGGCGGGATGGCGCGTCGTCAAAGACGTACTCGCAGAATCGACGCCCGTCGATGCCCTCATCCATCGGAATACACGGGATACCCTCCGGAAATACGAGCAGGTCGGGCTGCTCGACACCACCGTCCCCGACAGAAACCCCGAACAACGCCAGATCAAACTCACCGAAGAGACACGCGAGGTCTACGACCGTATCGACGACTACACGCGAAAATTCTACAAGCTCGCCCAGCAGTCCGACGAGGCCGAAACGCGCGCCATCGGCTTCGTGATGACCACCTACCGCCAGCGACTCACCAGTAGCGTCTACGCAATTTCACAGAGCCTGCAGAACCGTCTCGCAACCCTCCGCACACAACGAACCGTCCTCAAGGGGAAACAACGCGCCGCCGAGCGAGAACACGCGGACACCCAGCAAGTCATCCTCGAGACGCTCACCGAGTACGACCTGGATGATTTCGATGCCCTCGACGAACTCGAGGGGAACCTCGAGGAAGCGGATCTCGCAGACGTCATCCCGAATGTAACCGATCAGGGGATCAACCTCCTCGAACAGGAAATCGAGGAACTCGAATCCTTCGTCAACGACTTGAAGCGGATCGACAACGACCCGAAGATCGGCCAACTCATCGATGACCTCGATGAGCTCGACCGCGACGGCCACAATCGCGTCATCATCTTCACGCAGTACACAGACACGATGGACTTCATCCGCGACCGGCTCACGTCCATCCACGGGGCGACAGTCGCAACGTATTCCGGACGCGGCGGCGAGCTATATGACGCCGAGGACGAGACGTGGACGACGGTTGGTAAAGAACGAGTGAAGCGAGAGTTCTCGACGGATGACGGGCGGGTCGACATTCTCGTCTGTACGGACTCCGCGAGCGAGGGATTGAACCTCCAGGAGTGTGGCGCGCTCATCAACTACGACCTGCCGTGGAACCCGATGCGTGTCGAACAGCGAATCGGTCGTATCGACCGTATCGGCCAGCGCTTCGACGAGGTGACCATCCTCAACTATAGCTACAAGGATACCGTCGAGACAGACATCTACGACCGACTCGACGACCGGATCGGGCTCTTCGAGGACGTCGTCGGCGACATGCAGCCCATCCTCTCCGGTGTGAGCCAACAGATTCGTGACGCGACACTTAACGCCGAGCGCGGGGAGAGCCAGCGTGCTGTCGAGCAGGCAGACCAGCAGTTCAGCGAGCAAATCGAAGACCAAGAACAGGGTGACAGGGTCGACGTCAGCGAATCACTGGACTCGGTCGATAGTCTCGTCCCCCAGGACGTGATTGATGAAGCGAAACTCGACGCATGGCAGTCCTACTCACACCCAGATATCGTCGACGTCGGCGATACCGACTACGAATACGCAGCGCCGTACCGAACGCCAAGCCTGCAGGCCGTCCTCGTTGGGAACGAAACGCTCGCCGAGAGCGGGGTCACGTTCACGTCGGTAACTGACGTCGAAATCGACCTCGATGACGGAGAATCTGCTGAGGAGTTCGCCTTCGCCGAGGATACCTATCGGGTTGCACTCGGAGAATCCTCTATCGAGGCCCCGGAGACAGAGGGGGAGCAGACACTCGCGCAGGCGATCGCACCAAGTGAACGGCAGGTGGCAGTGACGTTCTCCGCAGAGTGTGCTGACGAGTTCCCGTCCGTCCAGTACCTCGCACCCGGGAATCCCCTCCTCGATGATCTCGTCACCACACTCAGACGGATGAGCGAGGAGCCGACTCGTCTCTCCCAGCAGATCCAGTCTCGGCCAGAGCAGACCGACTCTCCAGTTATCTGTGGATGGGGGCGCGACGGCAATCTTGGCCGCCTCGAGAACGATGGAACGGTAGCCGAAGATCAGGCGATGCGTATCCTCCAGTCGTGGTGTGAGACGTTCCTCGAAAACCGCGAACAAGCGGCCCACTCCACATAGCGACTCCCCCTCTCGAAGCGGGTGTTACTTTGTGGCGAGAGTGAGCCGAGATAGGTATGACCGAGCCCGATATCGAAGTTCTGGATGACAGTCAGGGGTATCCCTACTCCTCACACATCAGCGTTGAGGGAACAGAAGTCCAACATGGTGATCTCCTGCTGGTGTTTGAATCTGGGGAGAGTCGAACTGTCGACTTCTTTGAGCGCGTGTACGTGTTCACTTGGAAGGGGATCATCACTCACCTAATTGACGGTCCATTACCTGCCGAATTTCGCGAGTTCGAGGAATTCGCTGAAGACAAAGAGAGCGGACGGATCGCCGTCGTTCCCGAACGAGAGCAGGCCAGCTTCTTCAAAGACGACGAAACCATCCGGACAGTCTCCCTGTACCAGTACATCTACCAGGAGGGTATGCAGCCTATCCTTGTGGATGAGCAACGTGACCCAATCGATCGAGATCCGTATGAGCAGAGAGTTACGCTGTGTGGAGATTCGGATGAGGTCATTGAAGAGCTATTCTCGAATACCCCACCAGCATCAGTAGATGAGAGTCGGCATCTTCGGAAATTCCTCCTTGCAGCGGGCTACAATGAGAGCAGCCTCCCAGAATCTGATGAAGCCCAACTGAATCAGTTTACTGAGTGAGTCTCTGACGAACCAGCTGTTACAGTGTTGGTTACAACTCAGTCATCCGGTCTGATTGGGTTAGCTGATTATTCAAGCTAGTCGATGATCCCTCGAAGGTCAGCCTCTAACGAGTCTCAGTCACTCCTACGCCATTCGAACGTCTCCGCCTTTCGTGGGCATTCTCCTCAATCGGGGCATCGTCGCAACATCGTCACGAGTGAGAGGGGAAGCACTCGCATATCTCGAACGAGTGTTCCCCGATAGAATCCCGATGCTGACATCTGCGCTGTGTTCGAACAGTAGGTAACCCCCAAGATTGCACGAGTTAGCGATCCCCCACTCCTCCCCCCACTTTGCACGAGTTAGCGAACCCCGGGCTGCATTCTCAGAATTCGGGAGCCGTTGGATACGGAAGCACTTGAAACGACCCTTGTGAATTACAGAGGCGTGTTCTTGGAGGTTGAGGAGCGTGTGTATCGCTATGTTCGATAGAGGGGAGACAGAGGTCGTTTCGAGTGTTAGGTCGGGGGTGATTTGATTGATTCGCGAACCTCGATTACAGTCTCCGGGTCAAGATTGACTGACCAGACATAGGTGCGGCCACGGCTGAGACCTTCGTTGAGCGGTTCTTTTGTGAGGAAGCCAATCATCTGCAGATCGCTCAAATGATTGAGGACGCTTTTGCGTGTAGTGAGCGGCGAGTGGCCGTGTTTCTCCGCGCTCGCTTCGTAGGCAGCACGGACGCGATCCGTCCGAATTGAGCCGTCATCCGCGAATTGTGCAGGAGCGACGCTCTCAAGCACCAGTTGGGCGTGAGTCGCCTGATCGCGAATACGATGGAACTGACCGCGGTTAACCTGCTCGCGAATCGCCTCGACGTGCGCTTCAGTAATAGTGTCATCACGGTCGCGTTTTGCTTTGCGACCTGCTTCTCGAAGCAGGTCGATTGCTTGGCGAGCACTTCCGTCGTCTTTCGCGGCGACGGCGGCGCAGTACAGGATGGCTGCCGGCTCGCAAACATCGTCCGGAAAGGCAGCTATCCCGCCTCTGTGTGGGGCGAAAAAGCACTTGAAATGACCCCACCGTTGATTAACCAACATCCGGTGAACAGCATAATATGTTGGTTAAGACGCTGTAGAGGCCACTGTGTGGCTGTTTGTCAACCCCAGAAGGGTAAGGGTTCAGCGTGACGGCGCGTTCGGTGGAGTCCTCGTAGTCAGGATGACTTCGAGAGACATCTACGCGAACGACTTCAACGAGGACGTCCAGCACGATCAGACGAACGGACGCCCTGCCCACGGCGACACGTCACGATCGCGAGCTCTCAACGACGATCGGATATCGAGCACTCCGGGCGGTCATCTGTCGCGACCGCATCCCGTTGATGACGCCTACATCGTGAGGAGTTCAACGTGGTAGTCATCGTCGGTTCCCACCTCAATCGCGGCGTCTTCGTGAACCACGACGCAACGCTCAGATACTCGAACGAGTATTCCGCGAATGGAGTGTCGATGCCGACGACTGCATCTCACACACCTGCCGGACCCCCCCAGATTGCATGAGTTAGCGATCCCCCACCCCCCACTTTGCACGAGTAAATGGACTTGAGAAGGGGAGAGGGACGAGATAAGTCCTAATCGGTGGAGAACGACTAAGAGGCTACAGGGAGAATAGCGTCCGCAGACCACGAGTGAGCGGGGTGGTTAGGTGGTGTGTTCTGCTGGTGTTCCCACGGTCGTAGCTGATAATCCGGGCAGAGGCAGTCTTGTGCAGGATTACTCGTGCAATCTGGGGGGTGGGTATGCGTTCTCAGGAACGCTGTGAATCTCGTGAAGCTCGTGAAGAGGAGGTTTATGTGGGTCGAGGAACCAGACCAAGACCGATGGGGCTCAATTCGTTCACCCGGGACAACTCAATATTCGAGAACGAGACCGTTCTCAGAGACGAGTACACCCCAGACGACCTCCTCGAACGTGACGACGAGCTCGCCGCCTACCAGAACGCACTCCGGCCCGTGATCAACGGCGCGCCGCCGAAGAACATCTTCCTCTACGGGCAGACCGGTGTTGGGAAGACCATCTCGACCGACCTCGTCCTCAGCCAACTCCAGAGTGACGCGGAACAGTATGACGACCTCGGCGTCGAAACCATCTATCTCAACTGTAAGGATCTCTCGACCTCCTACCAGGTCGCCGCGAATCTCGTCAACGTCTTCCGTGCGGACGACCCCGACCAGTCGACCATCTCGACGACCGGCTATCCGCAGTCGATGGTCTACGATATGCTCTGGGAGCACCTCGAAGACCTCGATGGCACACACGCCCTGATCGTTCTCGACGAAGTCGACTCGATCGGCACTGACGACGGCATCCTGTATCAGTTGCCGCGTGCCTCGACAGCCGGTCACGTCACCGACACCTACGTTGGCGTGATCGGGATCTGTAACAACTTCACCTTCCGCGACAATCTCAGCGCCCGCGTGAAAGATACGCTCTGTGAGGAGGAACTCCACTTCAAGCCGTATGACGCGAACCAGCTGGGCACGATCCTCCGCCATCGCGCGGAGAAAGCCTTCTTCGACGATGTCCTCGAGAGCGACGTCATCCCCGCCGCCGCAGCCTACGGTGCGCAAGAGTCTGGAAGTGCCCGTCAAGCACTCAAACTCCTCTACAAGGCTGGCGATCTCGCCCGCGAAGGTGAGCGGAGTACTGTCACTGGTGAGGATGTCGAGAACGCGCGCGAACTCATCGCGAAAGACCGCATCGGCGACGAAGTCAACTCCCTCCCCACACAGGGCAAGCTCGCACTTACAGCCGTGTACACACTCGAACGCCGCGGTGAAACACCATCGAAGCGAATCCAGATCCACGAGGAATACGAACGGCACGCGAGCGCCATCGACGCAGACGTCCTCTCCATCCGGTCGATTCACGACCGACTCAGCGACCTGCGCTTAAAGGGTATTCTCGACGGTGAGGAGCGAAACGACGGCCGTGGTGGTGGCTCGTACTACCAGTACCAGCTCGGCGATCGCGAGGACATCATCGGAGAGATCCTCCAAGAGGACGAGCGGCTCTCCGCTCTCTTTTAGTGCGAATCGAGAGCTAGTCCTGATGTCTAAACGAAAGCAGCGCGAATTCTCTACCCCACTGTGGGCGGGGGTGAAGCGCGTGCACTCGGCAGCGTTCCTATTGCAGAGAGAGCACTCACCCCTTGGAACACCTCCGGGAAGGCACGGTCTCTGTGTAGTAATGCGGGCAGACACTATCCAATATTATCGCGCAGAATGGCGAACACCAAGTTGGACAACAGACGCCGGCACGGGATACTTATGGATCGGCAGATAAAGTAGAACCATAATGGCCAGTTCGTCGTCGAACGAGAGTACGCACACGGGGGAGATTCGGCTCTGGCGGGAGGACGACTGGTGGATCGCAACGGACGTCGAAACCGGCGTCACGACGCAGGGGGAGTCACGAGCGGACGCGCTCGATAATCTCGATGAAGCAGTCGCCCTCCACAAGGGCGAGATCGGTCACGAACCCACTGAGGAGGAACTCCGCGAGCTGGGCATCGATCCCGCGGCGAACGCAACTGGCGAGGACGAACCTCCGGACGTCCTGAAGTAGATGGGGCGGCGGACATTCTCCGGAATGGAGGTCGTGAAGGTCCTTGTGAACGCCGGGGGATTCGAGTGGCGACGTACAACGGGCGATCACGCGCAGTTGTACTACGAGCATCCGACAAACGAAGACGATCGCCGACAGGTGACGGTTCCACTTCACGACGAACTACGGACCGGGACACTTCGAAGCATCGCGGACGACGCTGGGGCACGAGACTTCGAGGCGTTCTGCGAATGGATCGACGCGAACTCGTAGCACGTCCACCAACGATTTTCCTCGTCACTCTCGCGTGCTGTACGCCCTCCGCCAAGATTAACCAACATTCCACCGAGGAACCATTCTGTGTTGGTTAACTCGGTGTAGCTGGCTCCGTGTAGTCTGCGGCGTTTTGTCATCTAGGAACGAGAAGCTATTCCTCGGGAACCGAGGGCAGGCGTCAGTATCGCCGTGATCCGCCGCTCGGGACTCGGACGTTACTCAACTCGCTTTGCGATCCGCGTAAGGTCGGTGCGGAGGCTCTCCCGCTCATCAGCAGTCCACCGGAACGTCTCCGTCTCTCGTGCATCCGTAAACCGAAGATTTACTCGGACTTCTCGACTGGCGTCCTGTCCGAGAAGCGCGAGCGCGTAACTCATCATCTGTGGGCGGTAGTGGTCAGCGAGCTCTGCGGTCGTCCGCGATCCGAGCCGGTTCGTCTTGTAGTCGGTGATGACGAAGGCGTCCGGGGTCACGCGGAGGTGGTCGATATCGCCGACGATACGGAACTCGTCGAGGTCGACGCTCACGGAGAGTTCTTCGTGTGTCTCTGCCGACCCGTATCGGTCGACCTCGGTGTCGAGGAACGCCTTCGCATCCTCAGCATGCTCGACGGCCTCCGTAATGTCCGCATCAGTCGCGTCGAAGCCGTTCACGGCGGCGATGCGGCGAGCGAGGTCCGACCACCCCGAGCGGGGCCGGTCGAACTCGAGGATGCGGTGAACGATCGTCCCGAACTCGTTGCGCGGAAGCGCGTCATCGGACTCGCCACCCCCGCTCGTGTGCCGCTCCGTCTCGGCGGCGGCCGCGTCGACGAGCTGCGTGGCGGTGACGCGTCGGCGCTTCGAGCCAGCCGGCGGCGGTGCCAGTTCGATCTCGGGGTACGCGTCGCGTTCGTCCTCCCCCTCTGGCCGCCAGTCGACACCCTCGCTCGGCAGCCGGACCGTGTACCTGGCGTCCCCAATCCGTGTGTCTGCTCGCCCGTGGTCCGCGAGCGCCGCCGTGACGTCGTCCCGCTCAAGGAGCGGGCCCTGGAGCCAGTCCCGCCACGCGCTCGCGTCAGCGGGATCGTTAGCGGCGTCGAAGGCGAGTTCGTCCTCGACGTCGTCGAACGTGTGCGTGCCACAGAGGAGGAGGTGGTCGCGGGTCCGCGTGCAGGCGACGTAGAGGAGGCGTTTCGCCTCGGCACGCTCCCGCGGTCGCTCAACCCTGTCGGCGTAGGTGTGCGCGGTAGTCTTCTCGACGTCGAAGGCATCAGTCGGTGACGGGCCGCCTGCGGCGAGGAATGGCGCATCGTCGTGATCGGTGACGAGTCGGACGTAGCCGTAGTCGTCGACACTCCGCCCGAAGTTCAGGCGACTCCCGAGGTCGGGGACGGTGACGATCGGGAATTCGAGGCCTTTCGCGGCGTGAATCGTCATGATGCGTATGCCCTCGGTCCCGTCCGGCACTTCGGCTTCGCCCTCTCGGGGGTCGAGTTCGGCCTGGCGGTCGATCCGACGGAGGAGGCTCGCTGCCGTTCGCGTGCCACCCTCCGACCAGTCCCGAATCTCGTCACGGAACTTCTCGATGTTCGCGACCGCCTGTGAACCGCCTTCGTCCGCGCCGACGCTCACGAGATAGCCCGTGTCGTCGATGACCTGCGTGAGTACCTGATTCCACGGCCGCACGGTGAGGTGGTCGCTATGCACGCAGCCGGCGAGTTCACGCCATTCCGTGAGGAGGCGGGCCGCATCCGCGAACTGTTCGTCGTCAGCGCTCTGGAGAGCATCCCAGACCGTCTCCGCCGAGGCGGTCAGCGTCGCGAGACGGTCGTCAGTGAACCCGAAGAGCGGGGAGCGCAGGACAGCATAGAGAGAAATGTCGTCACTCGGGTCCGCGAGCACGCGAAGGAGGTTGGTGAGTGCTTGTACTTCGGGCGTGTCGTAGAAGCCGACGCCCGAAATCACGGAGTACGGGATGTCTTGGTCGTCGAGCGCGCGCTGGTAGCGGTCGAGGTGGGTGCGTCGCCGCAGGAGGATCGCGATATCCTCCGGACGGGCGGGACGTTGCTCCTCGTCGTCCTCGTCGTAGACCCGCGGCGGGTCGGCGAGGAGTCCCGAGAGCCGGTTGGCGAGCGCCGTCGCTTCGGCCGCAGTCGTATGCTCGGCGGCGGCCGCCGTGATGGAATGATCCTCGCCAAGTAGCGCTGCCGCGTCGCCCTCGTCTTCCGGGACGACCAGGTACTCGACGGATCCCTCGAGGTCGGCGACGTCCTCGATGCGGTCGCGTTCGAAGGAGAGCGCCTGGGGGTGGGCTTCGTAGTCCGCGTACGTCTCGCCTTCAGGTTGGAAGACGCTCTCGAAGAGTTCGTTGAGGAACGTGAGCGGCTCCTCGAGCGTCCGGAAGTTCCCGGACAGTTCGAGGTCCGTGGGGGACGCCTGCTCGCTCTTCGGGATGGTGTCGCGCCCGAGGGCCTGATTCTGCGTTCGGAGGACGTCGCGTGCGGTCTCGAACGTCGTCACGTCGGCGCCGCGGAACCCGTAGATGCTCTGCTTCTTGTCCCCGACGAGGAACACGTTGTCCGTCTCGACGCCGTCGTCGGCGAGGCCGGCAAGGAGCGCGACGAGCTCCCATTGATCGTCGTCGGTGTCCTGGAACTCGTCGACCATGATCGCCTCGAACGAGTCGCGGAGAGACGAACACACCTCGTCGTTTTCGCGGAGGAAGGACGTCGTGGTCTCGATCAGGTCGGGATAGTCGAGCGCGTCCTGTGTGTCCTTCTCCGCCTCGTACACCTCGAGGACGTCCGCGAAGACGCGGGCGAGCGCCAGCACGTAGTACGCACTATTCCGTTCGAGGTCACCCGGCGTCGTCTCGAGTTCGTCCTCGATCTCCCGAAGCGCGTCGAGCAGTGTGTTGAGCGCGTCCTTGCACGCGCTGTAGGCGTCCGTTTCGTCGTTCCACGTCGCTTTGGTCCCGACCAGGTGGTGACTCGCGCTCGAATAGAGCCCCCCTGAGCTCGTCTCGAGCACGTCATAGAGTTCACGGCACGCACGCTGTTCGGCGTGTGCGTCCGTGGACGCCTCGTTCTCATCAACGGCCTCCGCAATCCGACGAAGCACGGCCACGCCGTCCGCGCCGTCGTCGACATCGAACGTGTCGTCAGAGAAGCGACGCGCGGTCGCGAGCGCCGCCTCCACGTCGGGATCGTCGAAGAAGCCGGCTGCCGTCTCTGCATCGAGATCGCAGACGTGCTCCCAGAGGTAATCCACGTACGCCTCGACATCGCGACCCTGCCATGCTGCGAGCCACGCTTCGCTCTGCGGACGAGCATCGAGGAGGCCCGTCAGGATGTCCACGAGGCGGCCATGAGAGCCGAAGAGTCGAGAGAGCAGGTCGACGTCGTCGTCGGCCCCATGCGAATCGAGGTAACCGACAACGACCTCTCTCTGTAGGTCAGCCGCGTCATCCTCGTCGAGAACGTCGAACTCCATCGGCACCGGGGCTTGGACGGCGTTCTCCCGGAGGAGCCGAGAGCAGAACGCGTGGATCGTATGCGTATACCCATCGTCGAGCTCGTCGAGGACCGTCCGCCAGCGCTCGTACTCTGCGTCCGTAGATGCATCCGCTAGTTCGTCGTAGAGCTCGGCACGCACGCGCGTTTGCAGTTCCGCTGCGGCCTTCCGCGTGAACGTGATCGTCACCACGTTCGTCGGCGTCGCGTCCGGGTTCTCACGGAGGAACTCGAGATACCGTCGCGTGAGCGTCGTCGTCTTCCCCGTCCCAGCGCCGGCGGTAATCGAGACGTTCCGATCGAGGACCAGTGCGTCCTCTTGTTCGTCCGTGAGCTGGATCCCGCCGTCGGCATCTCTGTCTGCGTCGACCGAGCTGTGCTCCTCAGTCATCGCTCTCACCCCAGGAGTCGACCGCAAAGTCACGCGCTGTCGCCCGGACTGGCACGTAACTCTGCGAGTCGTCATTGAGGACGTTCACACGCTCGCGGCGCTGATTCGGCCGCACGTCGCACGCTCGCCGGTACGAACAGTACTCACAGCCAGCCTCCCGCTGTGAGAGAAGCGTGGTGTAGAACCGCCCGTGCTCGATCGCACTCGACACCGTCTGGAGGCGCTGTGGAACCACCTCGTCGAGGAATCGGCGTAGCTCCGCCGTAGAGTCGAATTTCGACTCGATGCCACGGGGTTCCTTGAACCGGTTCGGCGGCTTCGTCTGGTAGTAGGTCGCCGAGAGCTCGTCGAAGTCATCGATGTCGCCAGCGAGGACTTCCTCTGCGGCGAGAAGGTAGAGGGGGAGCTGGAACGTCGTCCCGCCAGTGGTCGTCGTCATCGCCGGCGTCGAACCCGTCTTGTAGTCGAACAACTGGACGTGCGCGTCGTCGGCGTCGACAGTGACGTCGATGCGGTCGATGTAGCCGTGGAACGCGACGCTGCCCCCGTTCGGGAGATCGATCTCGAAGGCCTCGAGTCCGCTCTCACCACGGAGGCCCTCACCGAACGGGGCTTCGAACCACGTCGGGAGCGCGTCGCCATTACGGCTGTGCTCGCGCTCGACGAATCGGACGAAGAGTCCGCGGTCGACGCCCTGATGCGGGCGAGGATTCCCGTAGTGGGGGTTCTCGTCGGGGTCGCCAAGGCCGGCGAAGAACTGCTCCAGCCAACGTCGATAGAACACGCCCGAATACTCGAAGTCCGCACTCGCGAGTTCGTCCAATGCGACGTCGAGCATGTGGGCTTCGAGTCGATCGCGGTCGTACGCAGCCAGATCGACGCCGTCACCAGCCCCGTCTTGGAGGTCGGCGTAGAAGCGCTCGAACGTATCGTGGACGAACGTCCCCGTCTCGAGCGGGTCGGGCGTCCGTTCGACGCCGTCGTCGTCCTCCACGTCGAGGACGTGCTCCATGTAGAACTGGAAGCCACAGTTCACGTAGCGCTCGATACGACTCGCGCTGTACGGCTCGCGTTCGTCTTTCGGGTAGACCTCAGCGACCGTCTCGGCTTCGAGTAGGCCGTCGTGGGGTGACAGATCAGGATCCGCGCGCTCGCTCGCACACTGACTCCCACGGTTGGCGCGAATCGTCTGCGTGGCCGTGAAGTCCCCACGTTCGCCAGCAGCATCAATCGCTTCCCGTCGATCGTCCCTCGGCGCGATGTGCCGCTGGAGGTCTTCACGAGACCCAACCCGGTCGTCGACGCCCGTCTCGGGTTCGATATCGGTCACTCGCTGCAGTTCGTCCAGGATGGGCGAGCGGACGACGGCCGTCGCGTCCGGATCGGTCTCCGGCGTCGTGAGCGTCACCTCACCAGCGTTCGCGAGAAGCGTCGCGAAGATGTACCGATCGCGGAGCCGATCATCGAGGACCTCGAGAATCGGATGAGCGTCGACCATCCGCTCGAAGAACGCCGCATGGCGCCTGACTGCAGGGAAGTGCTCGCTCGTCAACCCGACCAAGTAGAGCTGGTCGAACGCGAACCCGGTTGCATCGAGATGGTTGAGAATGGTGACCTGGCCAGTCGTGTCTCGATAGCCGTTCAGCGACGCCCCATGGAGGGCACGGCGAACTGCAGCACCTGGTGACAGAGCCATCGAAGCGTCGTCCACCTCTTCGAACGATGCGAGGATGCGGCGAACTTCGTCCAGTGCCGCCCGCTCGCGTCCCACATCAACTGGCGTCGTATCCTCGTCGAGGGCTGATTCGATTCCGAACTCTGCGAGGCAGGTCCGGATCGCCTCGATACCCTGGGTCAACGATCCGGTATGAAGACTTTCGAGCGTGTCGAGCAAGTCATCGATCGCGGACGCGATCTCGCGGTCAGTGTGGTCGCGTACCGCTTGGAGGCGAGCTGAGTCGACGCGGCGTTCGGTCGCGACGACATCGGTTTCCGCATCTGTGTCGAGAACGTCGACAAGCGGGTTCGTCACCAGCTCCGTGAACGTCGCCGCACGCGGCTCTGGCTCTGAGAGCGAGACGAGATTCTCGACGACCGTGCCGACGAACGTGTCTGTAGGAGCACTCGACGTCTCGACAGAGTACTCCAGATCGAACGTCTCGAATGCATCCGCAAAGTACCCCTCGTAGGCCTCGAACCCAGGAATCACGACCCCAATATCGGTCGTCTCATCGGTTGCGAGCTGAGATTTGATATCGCGGGCGACGAAGCGCGCCTCTCGTTCGGGAGTTGGGAGTTCTCGCCACGTGAGGTCGTCCACGACGGATCGCTGCGCTGGTGGATCGTTCTGGTAGAGTGAGCGAGCGAGTCCTGAAAGCGCCGATGAACCATGCGTCTCCTCAACCTGCTCGACGTCGAAGTCGGCAGATCGATAGAGGTCCCGAATGGTCTCTGTGGCGGGATCAACGCCCTCGGCCCCGTCCGGCGTGAACGTTGGGAGCACGGCCGCCGTTGGGAACGCAGTAAACAGCGCCTCGAGAACCTGTTGTTCGAGCGCCCCTGGATCGAAAAATCCGGACACGACGATGACGTCGACGTGTGGATAGAGGTCCTCGAAGTCAGCATCTGCGATGGTTTCGAAGGCGTGACTGTAGGTGACGGTCCAGGGTTCCGAAACGGATTGCCGTCGCTCGTAGTACGTCTCGTAGGCTGCAACTGTGGTGTCCCGTATCCGAGCGGGGAGTTCGGAGTTCTCGAACTCTTCGCGAACGAGAGCTGGTGTGGTGAGCCCGACGTTCTGGAAGCGGGCGAACCGTCGGTCGAACGCATCAACTAGACTTGCCGGTGCGTGGGATTGCGATGAGAGCCAGTCGCGGTCGGCGATTATCGAATCGAGACTGAGTTCTAACGCTCGGCGGTCAGTCGCCTCGGGGAGTTGTGTGTGGGGCCCAGTGGCTTTCTCGTAGGCCTCGTATACGAGACTGGGTAACGTGTCGGTGGTGAGTGAAAGTGGGGGCCGCGACGCTGCCCACGAAGCCTGAACTCGTTCGTGTCGGTCTGATGCACTTGAGAGATAGAGTACTCGACCAATGCCATCTTCAGATCGCGAGTGCGCCCAGTCGAACGCCTCTTCCTCCAACTTTTGCTGATTCGGACCAATAAATAACGTCCGCTCTGTCATTACTACGTGTCAGTCGCAACGCTCCTTCATCGTTTGGCTGTTCCGCGTTGTGTTAACCAACATTGTAGAGTCGATACAGCAGGATGTTGGTTAATTCTGGTTCCACTCCCCCCACGGCGGGTTTGTCGCCCCACAAGGGGTGCGGGGCGTCCCGAAAGGCGTCGCGCGAACTCACTATGGGACATCGAGCTCTCATCGCCTACGAGCGACCAGACGGCCAGTACAACCTCCACTATACGCACCGCGGCGCTCGAAACCTCCAGTTGAAGCATTCGATTACGCGCGCGACGCCGTTCGGTGAGTACACGCGAGAGAACGAATGGACGCATCGTGCCTACGAATTCCTGCAGACCGCTTCAGACGACTCGATTCCCGCTCCGGAAACTCACGAGTCGCGGACACCGACGCGTGTCCGTGTCGAACCACGCGCCGTCGACGTCACGCTCGAGACGATCCGACGGGAGTACGTCGACTATCTCACCCACGAAGCATTCTACGTCGTCAACCACGAGGACGGTCAGCTCGTGGTGACGGCGTATCGGGTATTCTGGTTCGGCTTAGAGGACGTCGCGACGACGGCGACACGGGCACCGATGATCGGATATGGAGCGCTCCGAACCGTCACTTGGCGCGACGGCGAGCGCGTTAACGACGAGTACGTTCGCGGAGAATTCGACGCGCTGAAAGCCATCATCGGGGATTTCCTCGACCGCGGCGTCTTCGCTAGTGAGGGCGAGGCACTCGCGTATCTCGAACGAGTGTTCCGCGAATGGAGTAGTGACGCAGATCTCGACGTCGTGCTCAATCAGTAGGGACCCCCCAGATTGCACGAGTTAGTGAGCTTCACTGTGTCCAAGAAGAGAGTGTAGGAGCAGAGCACGAAACATTTGAAACGACCTCTCTCAATACGGGGTGTGACTACTGGTTCGAAGGGGCCCCCTCCACCGTTTCCGAAGCTTTTCGCGGGACTCTAGGTTCGTCGAATGAGTGAACCGCAGCATTAGTAGCTGGAGAAATCAGATTGGAGGCGGTTCTGATCGGCGGCTGTCGATCGAATATGGTCCGCGACATCTTCGAAGCGAGAGGTCGCGAGAAGAACGTCGAGGACGGCCTGTAGTGGGACGTCAAGCTCATATTCGTGATAGCGGCCAGCCGAGAGCCCTTCATTGCGCTCGTAAACCGTAATGAGTCCGAGCATATTCAGATCGGAGAGGTGGTCTCGGACGCGCCGTTCGCTGACGCGGTCGGCGTCAAGCCGATCGCAGATCGACGTATAGCGCTGGTAGAGATCGCGGGATCGGACCGGGATTTCGCCGAGCGCTTGATGGTATGCGAGGGCGCAGAGGACGGCGTGCCCTTGGGGCGTGAGTTCTTGCATGCCCTCGTAGAGCTGGTTCTTCTCGAGTTCGTCCTGGGCGTCTCGAACGTGGTCTTCAGCTATCGTGGAGGCATCCTCTGCTTGAGCGAGTTCACCGGCCTCCCGAAGGAGACGGATCGCCTGTCTCGCGGAACCCGTATCTTGGGCTGCAAACGCCGCGCAGAGGGGGACGACATCTTCGGAGAGGACACCATCGTGGAACGCTTTATCTGCCCGTGGGGATAGGATCGAGCGGAGTTGATTCGCGTTGTATGGCGGGAAGAGGATCTCCTTCTCGGCGAGAGTATCTTTGACTTTCGGGGAGAGGCTGTCGCGAAACTGGAAGTCGTTACTGATCCCGATAATGACGGGTTGAACGTTGTCGACGTAGCCGTTTGAGCGTGCGCGAGGGAGCCCGTAGAGGAGGTCGTCGGAGTCACCGATGTTATCGATCTCGTCGAGGACGATGATGGCGGTGCCACCGAGTGCGTCAAGTTCGTCGTATAGGAGGTCGAAGACGCGCTGCTGAGAGTAGCCTGTCGTGCTAATGCGGTCTGCATCTTGGGCATCGCGGAGTTCGTTCACGAGCGCGACGGCGACCTGATAGGAGGAGGAGAGATTCTCGCAGCTCGTCCAGACTATCGAGAGGTCGACGTCGTCGTATTGAGCAGCGTCCGATTCAAGATGTGAGAGCATATATTTCGTTGCGACGGTCTTCCCAGTACCCGTTTTCCCGTACAGAAAGATATTCGACGTCGGTCGATTGTCGATGATAGGTTGGAGTGCCCGCTGATACTTCGCGAGTTCGTCGTCACGTTCGCGGATATCCTCGGGCTCATACGAATCATCAAGAGGTCCGGCGTCCGCGAACACATGCTGATCCCGCTCAAACATCCCCATAGTGACGCTCACGCAATACGATAAAATAAAACCACTGTTTCCTGTGCTTCCTAAGCTTCTGAAGCTAGCCACTATATAAATAAAATAGACACCAGTGCTTCCGGAGATGGGATTCTTTATGTAATACCCTCCCTCCACCACTTCCGAAGCTACCACAGAATCAGGACGGCTGACTGGTGAACGAGTATCTAGAAAAGGGAAACCACTAAGACAAAGCTGGAGAAACTGTATCCGTACTGCAGTACAGGAGTAGTTAGAATCAGGGATTGTGTTCTATCAAAGAGACCACAATCGTCGGTCTTCTGGACTTTGCCGGCTGTACTTGCCGGCTCCACGTGAGTCCCCTCGTCGCTGAGCGACATAGCTCCGGAAACGGTGGAGTGGGTGTCCTTATCGAAGTGGACACCCCAAAGCTTCGGAAACAGTGGTGTGTGTCCTGCCCAGTCTGACCAAGGCTTCAGCAGTGAGAGTTCGTTTCCACTCAAATTCTAGGCTGACCAGTGTGCTGAACGCCAAACAAGTACGAAGCCTCCGGAAAGAGTGGAAGGGAGCGCCGGCTGTTAACCAACACTACATACAGGGGTCACCGAGCGTTGGTTAACACTCAGGCGCTCCACACAACGGGTTTGTCACCCCGAGAAAGGTGAGGGGTCCAGTAGAACAGCGCGTTCGACGGACTCCTTGTGATCAGGATGGCTTCGAGAGAGATCTACGCGAACGGTTTCGACGAGGACGTCCAGACTGACGACCAGGCGAATGGCTGCCCGGAGTGCGGTGGGCGAGTCGAGACGAACACAGTAGAGACAGTCTGCGAGGAGTGTGGACTCGTCCTGACGGAGCACGCAATTGACCATAGCGGGGAGCCGGTGTACGAGGAGGAAACGGAGCGAACGGGTGCACCACTCACGACGGCGCGTCACGATCGGGGACTCTCGACGACGATCGGACGGAAGCGCGACGCGAAGGGGAATACGCTCCCCGCGAAGAAGCGCCGGCAGCTCGGCCGACTACGTCGCGAGCAAAAACGGGGTCGGTTCCGTTCCAAACAGGAGCGGAACCTCGGGCACGGTCTCGGGGAGGTGCAGCGAGTCGCGAGCGTCCTCGACATCGACAATACGCTTCGGGAGCAGGCGTGCCAGCTCTTCCGGAGCGCCCAGTCCGAGGACCTCCTCGTGGGGCGGTCGATCGAGGCGATGGCCGCCGCGAGCGCCTACGCCGCCTGCCGGTGCAACGGACGGTCACTCCCACTCGCGGACGTCGTCGAGGCCGCGCGCGTCGGCGAGAATCGCGTGACCAACACCTACGCGACGCTGAACGAGGAACTCGGACTGCCGGCACAGCCGATGCAGCCCCACGCGTACCTCCCACGTCTCGCTTCCGACCTCGACGTCCCCGATCGGGTCCGACGACGAGCACGAGCGCTCGCGGAACACGCTGAGGACGAGTGCATCGCACAGGGGGCGTCCCCGCCGGGCTTCGCGGCGGCCTGCCTCTATCACGCGGCCCGAGAGCCCGAGTATCGGCTCACGCAGACCGAAGTGGCAGACGTCGCAGGCGTCACCACGACCACGGTCCGAAATCATCGCGAGACGCTACTCGAGGAGCTCCCGTAGTCCGAGCGGGAGCGGGTCGGAAGTTCGAGAGGACGCCGCGGGAGTGAAGTAGCCAGGGCGTCAACGTCGTTGACAGGGATGTCGCATCAGATCCGGCTTGACGACGACGTCTACGAACGCGTTCGTGCAGCGAAGCAGGAGGACGAGACATTTAGTGATGCGGTCGAACGGCTCATCGGTGGTCGGTCGCTGAGCGAACTCGCGGACGTCTTCGACGATGAGCAAACCCAGGAGATGCGCGATGCGATCGAGGCTGCCGACGAGCGTGATCACGACGAAGCCCGTCGGGTCGCGGAGCGGTTCGAGTGATCGTCGACACCAGCTACGTTCTCGATATCATCGACGAGAACGAGGCGGCACTCGCCAAAGAGCACGAACTCGAGACGGCGAACGTCCCGCTCGTCATCCCAGCGATGACGATCCTGGAGCTGTACATCGGCGTCGGGAAAGTCGCAAATACAGCCGAAGAACGCCAGCAGGTCGAAAGTATCCTCGAATCGTATCCCCAGGTGGCGATGACACCGAGTATCTCGCGACGCGCCGGTCGGATTCTCGGCGAAGCGCTCGCCGCTTCCGAGCCTGGCGAGGGCCCCGGCATCGGAAAGGGAGACGCCGCGATCGCCGCCACAGCCATCGAGCGCGACGAACCCGTTCTCGCCGGTGATAGCCACTTCGGAGCCATCGACGGAGTGGCCCTCGAAACGTACCGCTGAGACGCCCGACGCAGATTCATCTTGGAAGACGAGAGAATACGGAACGTGACGCGAAACCCGGACCGCCGTCGCGACGACGAAGCGTTGCAGCCCCGAGGCGAAGCGACCCAAGAGCCGGACCACGGCCTCGAGCAAGATGACGAGCTACGCGATCAGTTAGGAGCGATTGAGTATCCCGAGACGGCAGGCGAATCGACTGCGTACTCTAGCGACGGATCCGTCTCTTCAGCGCAAGAGAGGTGTCGGTCGTCTCGACGCGAACGTGCCGGGATACGCGACGTAAATCAAGACGCCGGCGAGTCAGAGATGGATCTCCTCCATCTCGTCTTCGCGGTCGTCGCGGCACGCACCGACATCGCCGCGCTCGCGAAAGGGAGCGCTGCGCATTCGTGCCTCGTGAAGAAGGGCGACACCGCGGTCCACGAGTGCGAACTCGTCGCGGAGAGTGATGGCGCGCCGTCGCGAACCCTCACCAACGACTGGGGCAACCTTCCCGACGTCGCCCACGTCGAGAGCGACGCCGGCCAGCCGCTCCTGCAGCAGGCGTGTGACCGAACGCGATGGCGGGATGACGAGGACTCGACGGAACACGCGACGTACCTCTACGACGATGCCGGGCACGCGATCGACTCACGGCAGCGACTCGCCGTAGTCCGTGCGCAGGCCGAGGACGCGCTCTGGCTCGTCCCCGCACTCGCACTCCAACAGTCGTCGTGTCCCAACGAGCAGGGGCAGCAGTCGTTCTCGACGCCGTCGCAGCAGGCGCTCACGTGCCAACGCTGCGAGCGTACGACACCACATCGCTTCCGCGGCGTCGAGACCAGTCCAGCCGAACAGTGGGCTGGGCAGCCGATCTGGGAATGCCGTGTCTGTGAAGCACCACGTCACGCCTCTACTTCCCAGAACTAAGAGGGAGGACAGACCAAATAATTCACAGATATCGGGATGAAACAACCGTTAGGTAGGCGTGCACAACGACCTTTTGCTGCGCTCCCTTCGGTCGCTTGCAAAAGCTCGACCAAAAGCCGTCGTCACCCCCTTCGGGGGTTCCTCGGCCTCGCCTTCGGCGAGTCAATCGGCGACCTACCGGGCTCTCCGAGCCGCTCGGTCGCCGAACGCTTGCACCATGGATTGTGCAGCACAGCCACTTCATTCACGATACAAGCTACTACCACGACATCCCCTCGGCAACAGTAAATTGGTTGTCGCAGTTTCCACAATTCTTCTCGATCTCATCGGCTGAAGGTGCATCATCAGGAGCAGGTATCGCACTGTAACACGGAACGCTTTCCCCGCAGTCAGGACAATGAAGCTTGGGAATACTTGGCATTAAGATGGGGTAGACTAGTCACAGTCTTGTCTTTTTTGTAGATATTGTAACACTAAATTCGTCGATAGGTGTGTGAACTTGAATTATATCTGGGAGGTTTGTCGTGCGGAGAGGGGCGACGCGCGCCCCGAAGGCGTGCGTCAGACTCAAAGATGCACATGCTCATCTACGCCCTCGTAGAGGCATCGACGCGCGACGAAGCACTTGCAGCAGGCAAATCTGCGTTCGACCGACTGGTCGGCGTCGCCCCAGACGCCAACGCCGTCTTCGACTACTACGTAACGTTCGACGAGGCGGACGTCACTGGAGCGGGCCAAGCACGGTGGGGTGAGCGGCCGGCCGCGGCGCCGGTCGAGTCTGACGCCGGCGAAGACCTCTTCGAGGCTGGCTGGGAGGCGACCGTCGAGGCGTTCGAGCAGAACCTCAGGGCGGTTCGCGAGGGCTTGGACGAACTCGACGACGAGGCGATCATGCGTGACGAGGACCTCGTCCGGCACGCCTGCCACAATCTTGGCGCCTATCGCGGGCCGTCAGTCGTCCTCTACGACGAACACGGACAGGGGGTTCGGGACCGAGACCGCCTCAAGCGGATTCTCGACGGCGCCGAGTCGTGTTGGATCGTCCCCGCCGACGTCCACTACTGACGATGGCGGGCCACACGACTCGTCGACGGCCGCCGTGGCAGAAGCCAATCCCGAAAACCGCCTTCGGCTACTGTACGAACTGTCGGGAGGTCCCGGCGGCCCCGGTCTACGCCGCACAGGGTGATCAGCGGTGTGCCGACTGCTACTTCGAGGACGAACTCGCGAGGACGAGCGACGTGTAGACACCCCGTGTGCAAAGTGTAAATACCTACTTTGCAACCGTTTTAGGCTCTCAGAGGCAGTATTAGGAATTCGGACGATGGCGTGTTAACCAACAATTGGCAGTGGGGTCGGGACGGTGTTGGTTAAACTGGGCGGGCCGCAATCGCCGTCGTGTTTGTCGACCCCGAGAGGGGTGCGGGAGTGCCCATGTGGTGCTCTCGAACTAGACGATGAGTGGAACACTCGACGACGGCACGACGGCAGTACCGACATACGAGGGTGGCGAGATCCGGTACGTCGGCTCTCGTGAGCGCGGCGACGTGCTCGTGACGACGCATCCGGGCGGCGAGCGACTTACACCCGAGCGCAGCCTCCGAATCGTCCAGCACAGCCCGAGCGGGTTCGCAGTCGGCTATCGAGGGAGTGGCCCGGCACAGCTCGCGCTCGCGATCCTTCTCGATTACACGGATAACGCGGCTCTCGCCCGCGAACACTACCAGACGTTCACAGACGAGGTCGTCAGCCAACTCGAGTACGGCGCCGACGGGACGTGGACGATCACCAACGCCCCGATCGAGTACGTCCTCCCCGATGACGTCGCACCGACCGCCTAATCCTCCACTTCAGAATTAATGTCCGACTCCACCGAAGCGACGAGCAACGTGACTGACGAACAGGCAACCGAAACCAAGCACGTCGAACGCACTGACGTCGGCGTCTCGATCACCGTCCAACTCAAACGCGGGTCCGGAACGCGCGACGAAGACCAGATCACGGGGAAGGTGAAAGCCGAAACGCTCGAGGACGCCCAAGAGGACATGGACGTGCTTCGCGAGTACCTGCATCGACTCGCCGAAGACACACGCCAGATCCAACCCGAGGTCGAGGACGAGTAAGGGGGTGTCAGATCTTCCGGTGGCGTTTGTCGACGCCGCGAGCGGGCGAGGCGTCCATTCATGTCCAGCCAAGAGAGCGAGAATGCGGGTACACTCACGCCCGAGCAGCGACTCACGCCAACGAATCTCGACCTCCGCCGCGCGTGCATCGTCACGATCGCCGACATCGAGACCGTCCAAGCGTGTGTCGCCTACGAAAACGCACACCAGAATCGCGAACCGATCCTCCGTCGACTCGCACAGCAGGCAGCGGAACTTCGGGCAGAGTGAATGTCCGTCGTTGGCGGATGCATCCGTCGGAAGAAGGAGATTCACCTCCGGCTTTATACGGATGGCTCACCAAGAAGTGTACGGAGTGTTCAGACTATGATCGACGTCGAAGACAACATCGAACTCCTCCAGCAGTCGGGACGATTCTCCTCTGAGGAAGAGTTCCTCGAGGAAGCGTTCCGTGCCCTTCTGGAGAAGCGCCCCGAGCTACGCGTCGATCTTGCTGTCGAGCAGTACAAAACCGGAAGCGTCTCGCTCAACCGTGCTGCCGAGCTCGCCGGCTACAGCCCAGAAGAATTCAAAGAAATTCTCCGCGACCGCGGCGTTAGCCGCGATGTCTCCGTTCTCAATAATGAGGAGCGGTCCGAGCACCTCGAAAATCTATAGTGGAGAGTGCTCGTCGACAACAATATATTAAGCTCGCTTGCGAAAATCGAGCGGCTTGAGCTATTGCCCGCACTTTTCGAGCAGGTCGGGACAGTTCCCTCCGTGCTTGACGAACTCCATCGCGACGAAGTCGCCGGCTATCGGTTCGTCAAGCGGATAGATGCGGTCAAATCCTATCGCGGCGGCTGGTTGCAGGTATACTCGCCAACAGAGTCTGAGGTTCATCTCGCCGACGACATCGTCAATGCATCGCTTTCGTTCACTGATGCGGAGTGCATTGCCGTCGCAGCAGCTCGCGATGAGCGACTGCTGACCGACGACGGCCATGCCGCTGGGATGGCGTCCCAACGCGACGTTGAAATATGGGATCTGAAGTTGCTACTTGAGGCAGCCCTCGTCAAAGACCATATCGAGACCGAGAGCGAACTCGAAACTGTCATCAACGAACTCCGAGAACGGGACGGGTATCGATTCTCGAGCCAAGATCGGGCTGACCTGTTCGATCGACTCTGACCCGCTATCGAATATGGACGACTCAAACGTGCGTAAGGCCCTCGACGAGAAGCACGAGCGGAACCGAGAGCAACGCATCGAGGCCGTCAAGCGCTGGGTGGCGTACATCAAATCCGAACCACCCGAGGTCTGGGGCCCCAGCAGAACGCGGTCGTCGACGACCAACTTGAGGCGGCGCAGAGTGTTGGCACATCGGCGCAGCACCAACAGCACGTCAAGGACGTCGCGGCGGACATCGCAGCCGTGAAAGACGACGACGCGGCCGGGCGCGAGTAGCTGGTCGGTCATCGCCCGACGATTTTCCGCAGACGTGGGTTCGTCGAACCCCCGGAGAGAGCGGAGGCTCTCACCGATGGGCGACACACCAAACATAGATGTCCACCATCAAGCAGCGTTCAGTGACGACGTCGAACTCGAAATAGCGGAGTCGAGTGTCGAGACGTTCCTCGAGGACTTCGGCGCCGACGTCGACCACCGCGACCGTGAAACGCGACGTGATCAACCCGCAGCGAGTGAGTTCGGCGTCGACAACCGCCCCGAAGTGCAGGACGCGGTCGAAGACGACGAGCAGTCCGCAGTCTTCCCCGATACCGACGAGGACCAGCAAACACTCACGAGCGCGCGGCGACACGCTGTCTCTTCGAGGACTAACTGGCCAGTACCAGCATCTGTCCGATAGACAGAGCGGGCGAAGTGATGCACGGGAAACAGGGTGGTCTATTAAATTAATTGGATATGATGATTAGGTGAAGATGGGGAGATATTTGAGGATTAGGTAGGCCAAAGCAAACTTCAAGAAACAGTTTCCTCCGACCGCTTCCCAAGCGAGTAGTCTATCTCCTAATCGTCGTCATACGTCGTATCCAAATAGTCCTTCAGTGGGTGATCCACCCTCGATCATGCGCGAAACAAGTTCTCGAAGGATCTCGTAGCTAAGAACTTCACTCTGGTTTTCTGCTTGACAACCCGAGAATTGGAGATTGTTCCGGCATTCATCAATATCAGGCGGGCAGAGTGAGGCCTCAATTTCATTCTGAAGTTCTGGCGGGTAGACGGAGGCATGCTCTTGCATTGCGCTATCGATGGACTCACCCTGGAAGCGGCTTTCCACGAGATTAACTTTCACATCAATCAGTTCATCGCGACTAATATTGTAGTTATCATCCATTCTGCAGATCTTCCGCACAATTGATCTAAGTTCTTCTTGAAGACGCTCTGGGGCAACAACGTTTCTGCCGGCTAGAAAATCATCAACTGCGGTTGTAAGATCAGAGTCGGAGATGGGTGTATCTTGATCAGGAGTTATCTTTTCAAGATTAGCTCTGTTTCGGCAGAACCGTTCCGCTTCTAGTTGCTCATTGAATGCAACGCGCTCTAGAGACGAGATAATTCTGTGGATACCATCTTCATTGAGTTCGTCCGTGAGTAGGTCAACGATTCCTTGTCCACCTTCAGCCTGTTCAAATACGTACACATTATCGATCCAGTCCGAAGACAGATCTTCATTTTCGTTTTGTGTTCGATAGCCATAATGAAGGTCTCGAGGATTAATACCACTGATATCAGCGATTAGCACGAGGAAAAAGTGAGACGCAGTATGAAGTACAACCTCCTCAATGCCCACAACTCGATCCCCAATAATCTTGTCCTCCCACATTTCGGTAGATTCCCGGATTTCTGAGAGGGTTTCACTCAAGTCTAGTTCAATACCTTCTGTTGGTAAGGTAACCCCCAGTTTTGGATCTCTTGACTCAATGGGAATCTCGTATTGTTGACCGTACTGAGGGATGAACCGATCGCCTAAATAAAATGCTGGCGTTATTTCCAAGTCGATTTTTTCAAGCATAATTCTCCCCTCTCCACTTCGGCGAATGAGGTTGCCATATCGTGATTCCTCAGACTCTATGTTTGGCAAGTCCCCAAATTCTGTAGATATATATGGGTCGGAATGGATTTTTCCAAATTGACGCTCGCTATGCTTGCTGCAGGTGTCATTGTCAGTAAGAAGATCGTAGCAAACGGGGCAGAATTTCACGATGCCTTGACTGTGACGTCCAGATGCATCGTTAATAACTGTCGCCTTTATCGACTCAGGTTCGAAAATGTTGTTATCTGTCTCACCCTCAGCAATGCTGGTAAAATCCAGACGCGGCCTATCCTCATGTGGGTCAAAGTCAGGCTCAATGACCACCATTCTCTGGCCAGAATCAGCATACATCGCCCGATATGGAGCATACTGAGAGAACAGCGAGGTCTTATCTTCTTCTACGTAGTCCCCCCCTCTCGAGATAGTCACGCTGGCAGAATTATTTCCGAAGTAATCCTCCGGTACAAAGTATACCTCATCATCAAGTGATTCTCCAGTCGTGTTTAGTGCCCGATTGAAGTAGTAGGCGGACCGAAAAAGAGACTTTGCAGCGTAAATACTATAGAAGGCATAGAATGTGAAGCAGTAATCTTCGAACGCCTCGAGTGACTTTTTCAAATAATATATTTGTCTACTTTGTTTATGAAGGGTATCGAATTGGTCGCTATCCAATTTGGCCTTCAAGCTGTTGATGTCGTTTAGCGCCTCAAAGACTTCTTCATCAAGCCCCTGAACACGCTTTCGGGTTGTTGGGCCAAGATCCGCCATCATCGTTAGCTCCGTTGAAATATTACGGAGGTGTCCAGCTGCTTTTCGAAAGAGATCTACCTTTTTGTCCCCTTCAACGAGCGGTAGATTGTCGGCGTTAGTATATTCTGTTTGTGCATTACTAAGAGCTTCATCGGCATTTTCGATGCGTTCTCCACTCCCGGACATTTCATTTAATACTCCAATATATTCAGAAATGATATAGTCGAGGGTATCGCTTATTTTCTCAAATGAGTCTGACTGCTGGACGAAACCCCTATCATCGTCTATATTGAGTTCTTCCCTAATCGAAGATTGTTCATCCTCAAGTTTGTTCAGTACCTCATGATACCCCTTTCCCTTAGTAATTGGTCGGTCTAGACGTCCAATCGAATGCCCTACGATTCTGCTGATTTCATCTCCGGGTGAAAAGATGAAGTCAAAGAACTGGTCGTATTCTAAAACATCAACAAGAAATCTTCGGAGGAATCTCTTGTCATCTCCAGGTGTTAAAGATTTTTGACCAGGTTTTTCAAACTCCCATCCCGTTTCATAGAATTTCCACAAATTATCATGTATTGATTCGATAACACGGTTGTTCTCGTTTAGGGGCGTTCGGATATCGCTCTCAAGAAAACGACTAGCTCGATAGTAGAGGTTCAAGTCATTCGGGGAACTTGCCAAGAACATCATCACAAACGAATTTTCGTCTGGTTCCCGACCTGCCCGGCCTATCCGCTGAATGAATGAGGAAGCATTCCACGGTGGCCGGTATTGGGCAACAGCCCGAATGTCTGAAATATCGATTCCAACCTCAAGTAATGGCGAGGCCAGAATCATATCACTCGCAGCCAATTCATCAGGTCGCACTCGAGAACGCGAATGCGCCTTGTCAATATTCAGACTCTCCATAACGGCATTCGGAGAGTCCCATGCGTAATCAGGTTCAAGTCCATCCCAAGCCCGATCGTTCCCTTGGAAGTGGTGTTCCCACATCCGTTGATCTACATCGGCATCCCGTAATTGGCCATACCTCTGGTTAATCTGACTAAGGCTATCAATGAAAGATAGCATCTTCGCAGATTTGTCTTGTTCCGGGAGGATATGATGGCCATATAACATAGATTGCTGAATGAAGTGGGATCCAACTCCCGTATCGTCTGTCGTTCGAAGAAATTGGTAGTGTTCGACCCCACTTGCCTCTTCCATATCGGGTTCTTCCGACTGTTCCGTTTCTTCAGGAGACAATGAGCGAATGACCTCAATAGAACTAGAGTCTGTAATGTTGAATAACCTTTTTCCGAATTGAGTTGGATTGGCGAGAGTCGCACTTGAGCCGATCCAGAGGGGAGAGTTGGTCTGATGGAGCTCACTTATTCGTTGAATATTTTTAATTATGTTCATCGCATGGGCCCCATACAGCCCTCTGTAGAGATGAACTTCGTCAAAAACGAGTGCATCAATATTTTGGATTATACCATAATTCGGCTTCAGAGAGAACATCTCGAGCGATTCTAGCGTCGTAATTATAATGTCGGGTTCAACACCATTAGAGCGAATTCCCTCCCGATACAATACGACCTCCTCATCTGAGAATGAATGGTCATGATCCGGATTTTCACACGTAATCCGATATCCACCACCATCTTTCTCAACAAGAAGCGAGGAAGAGTCTACACCGTCTTCTTCCCAACAGCTGGCTAGCTGGAACTGGTCATTCCGTTGGTTTACAAGTTTATTTTCATCGATAACATCACCCTTATTTCTTGCAGTACTGCCGAAGTAGACACCGATAGACAAGTCGTTCCCATTACTATTCAATTCAGAGAGAGTCTCTAGTAAACGCTCAAACTGGTCTTCCAACAATGCAGTTCTCGGATAGACCATCGCCACTTGATCAGTATCAGTTCCCCCACATAGCTTCTGTAATAAAGGAGCAGTAAACGCATCAGTCTTTCCTTGGCCCGTAGGAGCGGTTAGGAGAACACCTTCAGTAGACGAGTCATCGATCGCATCGTTTATTGCTTCCCAAGCTCGCTGCTGGAATCGGTACGGGGTATCGAATTCAAAAACGTTTTGTAAAACTCTACTAGAGAAGGGGGGAAGATCTCCATCTACTGGTAGTGCTCTGTGTTTCGGTTGAGCTTCGTATTTCACCGATTGAGTAACGTATGGTGGATCGTCCTGTGACGGTGAAAAAATCCGGCGGTTATACAGAATGCGTCTTAGCTTTGGCTCAAATTCGTTGGAAACACGCGAGAGGTCAGAATGCCGGTCAAAGAATTTCATCTGGTCAAGGGGTATAGTGTGGTATGATTCTACGGTACATTATAATTCTATTCATCGCTATTAGTCTGGAGACTCTGTCTATACGAAGTGGGATACTATCAGTTCTCTCCATCCCCTACATGCTGTCGAGATCTATCTCCTGACTCGCGATTGTCTCGAAAACGCTGCTGTACTCCGCGGGGGAGTTCCTCAAGCAATAGCTCGTACAGTTGATCCGTCTCAAGTTTTTTATTCGACCAACTCAGTTTAAATGATCCAGTACTGTGGATATATTCCGTAATGCTCTCAATATCGTCCGTAGTAAGAGGATCGAACCCATCAATTGTCTCCTTTGGGTTTTCGGTTCGGCAAACAAACTCAGTTGCAAAAAACACAAAAGCAGCATATAGCAGCTCTTGTTCGCTACCTTCACTGATCACACCATGAGCGATATTTGTCTCACTGTTTGAAATCTTTGCAAAATTCACAGACCGCGAAGAGTCTGACGTATAATGGAGCCCCTGATGGCAAATTCCACAAATGTTTCGGAATTTGAATCGTTCAGACTCAGTTATTTGCGAGACCATCGTTTCCATGTCGGCATCACTAATTGGGCCACTTTGCCACGCTTTTACCACGTATCCCATGGATGCATACCAAATTAGGGGGAGTACATCGCGCCGCTCTTCAACTAACCGCGGCCGTGACTTTGGCTTGTATTGTCTAAAGCAATGTAGCCAAAATTTTGAGAACAATTGAGTGCCATTTTCTGTTTGTAGACTTCGAAGAAGAACTGTATAATTCATTTCGACAGCGTGTAACCAAACTCCCTCACGAAGGGGGTTCGTCGCCTCATTTGATCGAATTCCACGTTTCCGGATGGAATCACGAACAATTCTCACCACATCTTCGCTTATTGGCCCCAAATTTCGGGCATGGACCTCATCTAAGTGTCGGCCATAATACTGGTCTATTGCATCAATAATCGCGTCTGCTAATGATAGAAATTCCTCGTTTAGTGCATTAGAGAAATGTCTATCCAATACCGCATGAACTTCATATGTCTCATCTGTATTTTTAGTCTGTGATAGCTTCATATAGAGATGTACAGACATTTCTTGAAGTTGATTAGCAACCTCAGATCCAATCTCAGCTTCTTCACGTATGTTGTTTTCATCCAATAGCTCCTGGCGTTTATCAATTGAGTAGATTATCAGATCAGATAGAACATCTGTATATCGCTCTATTGTGGATATTTCCCCCTCTTGGACGGATTCCGTCACAATCTCTTTGAATCCAGAGGTTAGGTCATCAAATTCATAGACCCAGTTAGAATTATCCAGTTCGATAGTCCCCGCGACAGGCGGTAAGTTGAAATTTGGAGAAGATGCGTCGTCAACCAATTTTAGTATAGCAATAGTCCCATTATTATTATGTTTATGTATATTTGAGGAGAGATTAATTACGATGTGGTCCTCGTACGGATAGAGAGGATCAATTGCCTGATTAAATGCAGCGAGGTCAACGTCTACAATGAATTTCCGGGATACAGGAATTGCGTTTCGGTGAGTGACCGGAAACTGCACACCATTCTTTTTAATTGACATACTCTCGGATAGATTCATCTTATCAGTTATAACCTCAGTTTGAGTACGTTCCGAAACACTAGGAAACTCTATTGGTTCAACATCTTGATCACGGAAACCGTCAGAAGTATTCACTTCGATGGAATTCAATCGTGACTGTGCTACCTCTCGATGGGTCTCTGCTTGTAGCTTTCTTTTGAAGTTATCCCTCAATTTCGACTCTAGACCGCGATCTAGAGGATTGGCAAAAACTTCGGACGTAATACGATAATACACATAAAATAATGAGATGAGAGTGAGTGTTGAAGAAATTAGAACGATTAGCGAGTAGTTTACCGAATACGATTCCTCGACAGGGTCAAGGAGCAAAGATATGCCCCCTACGACAAAGAGCGTTAGAAATGCGGTATATACTGTCGGAACAATCAGAGTACCCGAAATAAAGTCCTGGATAACCGTTCTATCGTGATATTCGTTTTCAATAAATTGCAATAAAAATACTATCACAACAAAACTGACACTTATTAGAGAAGCCAAGACAGTCCAAGTTGTCTGGACATCACTACCGGTCAACCGGATCCAGCTAATTGAATCAAAAGAGACCTGAGATAGCACAAGGATAGAAAGAGCTGCAATAGGTAGGATTACGACAAAGCTTTGATTCGTTTTTAAACGCCTTATCCGTTCCAAGCCAACCCATCGGGCTAAAGATAATCGGTAAAAGTCCTTCCGGCTATAGACTTCAATGCCAGACGTATACCACAGAGAGTCTCGTGAAAGTAGATGCTTCATACGAACGCACTCCCTGATATCGCGGTAGTATCTATTTCCTCTCCAAGACAGGAGAAGTAATATGATTGCACTAAATAAAAGAAAGCCAGACAAGATAGGGAGCTGCCTTGTGCCAATCTGCATCTTACTTATGGCGTTGTAAGTCAGCATCTTAAGTTGACGGGTTATTAACCAGATATTCAATCCTCTTTGTGAAGCAGGTTCCTAACAAGGCTAATATTCATCAAAGTTCCGGTAGGCTACAGCGAGTCTTAGTCCCAAGAGCCCAACAAAGCACGTTAATTTATTTGTTCGTAGGTTCGCAAAGCGCCTCTTCAATAGTGTCTTGTAGTTCTCCTATATTTTCATCTCGATACATCTCCCAGAGTTGGAGTCGCTGGGGGTTAGAGGGAAGAATTATGCCGACGCCGGCGTTGGTAAACGCTTCCTCAAAGACGATTCGGTATTGTTTACTAGTAACATAACCAATCACCTTATCATACCGATTCCCGTATTCTTGCAAGTAGGATGTCAGCCGAGATATGACGAGTTCCCGCTGCTCATCATCCACACTATTGAGAGCGTAGTCATACTGTGTAATTGGATCCAAGTGTTCGTCTGATTCAGGGACTGGACCATAGAGACCAGAAACGGTTAGTTTGGAGTATACTCCGTCATCCAGTTCATCAAGACCAGACTCTACTACTTGGTGAGATTTAGATTCACTATATGGTTTAGTCTGGCTACAGGGAATAACCAGTAGCACTGGTGCAGCATCTGGCTCATGCGATCGGTCAAGGACATTATAGTCGTCAGGCGTATGTTTTAAAGAAGTTGTTCCCATGGAGTTTTCAACTGGTTCTTCGGAGTCTTGGTCACGGATTAGTGGTTCTGGGTCGACATCAACAGAGAATGCGACCTTCGGTATATCGTCCCTTAGTTCTGGATCTCGCATCTGTGCCCGTTGCAGCCCTTTCCGAAGATCCGCATTATTTTCAGAGAGTTTGATAACATGGGACAGAAGAGAGCCCTCCTTAATCGCGTGCCGGACCTTTTCGACTTCTCTTTCATAGACCAAGAAGTTGTGATGTGCCATCAACGCGTAAAAATCACTTTTGAGGTACTTCGTCTCTGCAATGCTCTGATACGATGTGTCCGACTGCATTACAGTCCGCATTGCATCTATGTCGAGTTCAGCACACGCTTCACAATTACAGGTCCAGCTGTCAGAAGAAACATCAACGAAAGAAGTTTGTTTCCACGAATCTGGATCAATGAAATTCCTGTTCCGTGCTGTTTGGACGTAGGTTGTTGAGTCAAAGCTGTCGACTCCAAGCAACGACATCAGGCCAAAAAGTTTCCCACTAACACCAAAGACATGAAGCCCAAATTGATCTCGATATTCTTCTGGAATTGCATTTACTGCACCCTGAACGATATCGACCAAAGTGGCAATATTAGACCGTAAGGGCACTAGAGAGCCGATTGCAAACCCATCAATCAAAGATGGATCAGAGACCCGATTAAGCACTTCACCAATGTACCAATCGATTTCCTCGTAGTTGTGACCATGGATCGCGACATATACGGTAGGATCCCAGCCTTTGGTGTTGACATCCCCATGGTCTTCATTGAGGAGTTCAATTGTATCGAGTGCAGATTGTATACTGCGTTCGAGCCGCTCATCTTTTTCACTATCCCTCAGATCCTCGGGAATAGGGAAATCAAGAGTGGCAATAATATCCGCACCGAAGTCACGCTGGAGTTCAAGAACGCTTTCTGGGGTGGTACCTATTCCCCAATCATTACTTACGTCTTCGCCTCTCCCCACTTGGAACGTATCTGACTGCATCAGTCGATACCCACCCGAGTCGATAAACAACGGCTCCGTAAATGATTCAGGTTGGGGATGCCAATCTTTTGGTGGGTCATGATTAGTGAAGTGCTCTCGAAGCGTATGTTCCCGCCAGTCGTCTAAATTATCCGGTGTCAAACCGAAATTCAGGAAGCTTAGTGCCTGATACATCGCTCCGTTAAATTTAGGAGAGCCAAACAGGCGGTTCCGAACCCGACTCCAAATACCGCCGGATTTGACAGTTGTGCCGCCAATAAAATCGAGAACAGGAAAGAATGCGGGAGTCTCCACACTCCCACTCGGGGTTCGGATTCGACCAGACCTAGCCTCACCGTCTCCATCTCGAGTGTTGGTTTCAAACGAGCCCATTAATATGGATTGAGATCAGCCCCGGAAAGGGTAAACTCTTCTGTTGGAGCATAGTCTGGCATTTCCTCAATAAACATGCGATACTATCAAATAGCTACGATCTTATGTAAATCGTAGATATGGTACGATCATTACCTGGGATAGAATGGTACGACGGTGCGGCATCAGGACAACAGCGGTCTGCATTAATGCGATTACAGCCTCAGCGGGTGATGATCTCCTACGCAACAGCGTGTAATACTCCGTGGAACAATCAGTACCAGTCGAGAGACGATTATACATTATTCGTTGATTCCGGGGGGTACCATCATATGAAAACAGGGTCTGGGGAATACAAAACGTCAAATGCCGATTACCTATCGTATATCAAAGAGAACGAGCCCAGATACTGGGCTCTTCGAGATTTCCCCTGTGAGCCATCACTATTATCCAAACTGGGGAGATCTATTCAGGATCATCAAGAACGGACAACCCAGAAGCACGCCGAATTAGTGTCAGCAGTAGAGGATAGTTCTGTTCCAGGAGAGCCTGTCGCGGTACTACAAGGATGGGAAATTTCGGACTACCTAAGCCATATCGACGAACTCCGCGAACAAGGGTCTTTGACAGATTACGTTGGGATTGGTTCCGTTTGTAGGCGTCATCAAGAAGAACCGATAGTGGATATTATTCTTGCAATCAGAGAGGAGCTACCACAGTCAGTCAATCTTCATGCGTTTGGAGTGAAAAATAGCGTACTCCAGTATTCTGAAGTAGTAGACGCTCTTCACAGCGCAGACTCTAGTGCTTATGATTATTCTGCTAGTCATTGCGCCAATCGGCTCACGGAGTCTTTCTCATATCGTGACAGCCTTTGGTCATGGTTGAATTGGCGGAGAAAATTGTATGATCAAGTTGGAAGTAAATCATATATAAATAATACAACATTAACAGGGAATAAAGAAAAGCAAGAAGCGCATTCAAAGATGGCCGTCAGAGATAAAGTCTGGTCAGCAGTCCTCGAAATTCTAAGAGGGTCACAGGGTCGGTTTACGATATCTGATTTACTAGAATTCGCCAGCATGAGCGAGTCCCAGAAAAATACCGCAAGAAGGACACTACACTCGATGTCATCATCAGGGTGGATATCACATCAACCACATTCACAATATTGGTACCCTGGGCCCAAAGCACAGGCCGAATTAACCCACTAGCCATATTGTATCTATCATTTTCTCCCGTGGCCCCCCAGTCCGAAGGCTTCTTTCCCGGACTGTCGATCGAGGCGATGGCAGCCGTCAGCGTCTACGCCGCCTGTCGCCGCAACTGTCTTTCTCTGCCGCGTACAGACGTCATCGAGCCCGCACGCGTCGGCAAAAAATCGTGTGACGAACGCTATTCAGTCTTGAACGAGGAACTGGGACTGCCAGCGCGACCGATGTAACCCCTCGGATACCTCCGACCTCGACGTCCCAGACGAGATACGACGACAGGTGAAGACACTCGCAGAAAGACTGAAGAGACGCAGGTCGTACAGGTATGCACCGGCGGAATTCGCTGCCAGTTGCCTTTATTTCCCTGCACAGCAGGCTGACTATCGACTTACACAGTCCGCAGTCGCCGATGTCACGGCCAACATAGTTCGTGGGCATCGCATACTCGAGGAACTAGAGTAGCCCGACTCAATTCGGCAGTTATACAGAAGGTATTGATTCACGGCGTAGAAGTTGCAAATACGAATAGAGTAAATAGAGGGAGCGACGATGCTGACGAACTAGTTCCCTGCAGATCACTTTGACGCGGAATTCGTCGATCCTCCGAAGCGACTGGGAGGTCTCAGTGATAAGTAACATACCAATCCTGAAGATTACAAACAGGCAGCGTTTGGGGAGGCGCGAGTTCGAGAATTTCGGCACCGATGTCGACCATCACGAACGCGAATCGCAACGCAATCGATCGGAAGCAAGCGAGTTGGCCGTTGACAATTTGCCTGAGATATAACATTTATTGACAAAGAGTAACAAGCGTCTCTCTTGGTCGATACGGACGCTGGCCAACAGACGTTAACTGGCGAGGCTGCCGCGATGCGCTGTCTCTTCAGCAACTGATCGGCCGGCACCAGTCTTAACCAACAAAGAATCATTGGAAGGAGGAAGTACAGCCCGCTTTGTCTATCAAACCCCGAAGAGGGGATGAGGGCTTGATCGAGTCCTCGAACATCCATGAGTAAAAAGCAAGACCGAAACGACGTCTCGATCGATCCGATCCCAGTTGATGTTTCGAACTCGCTCTCGGATGAGGTTGATCCGACAGAGATCCCCGACGAGATCGAGTCGCTCACCCGAGCGCTTGCTAGCGAAGAGCCACCGACGAACCCGTTGGTCGTGCTGAAGGCCGCGCGCTGGTGGTACATTCACGGCGAGGGCGGAACCGATCCGGTATTCTGCTGGGCAGTCGAGTGGACGCGCCACCTCGCGACCGATACGGCGAACGACGTCGAACAGTTCGACGCGTTCCTCGCGTACCTCGTCGAACTTGGCCTCCCGACGAGCAGGCAGCGCTACGAACACCGCAGTAGCGTTTTTCTGCGCCCGAGAGGTGCGACGCGCGCTGTAGTGAGCGTCGTGGAGAACACCATGAGTGGGTCCACAGACCGAGAGTCGTCGGCGTCCTTCGGAGATTCCGACCAACGGTCGGAGGAGATGCACAGGACGATCGAAGCGTGGGTCGACGACCTCGTTGACCACGTCGACGAAGCACAGGCGAGCGAGACGTTCCAAGAGTGGCTGGACATCCAGAGTCGGTTCCACGACTATTCGTATCGGAACACGCTCCTGATTACCCTCCAGTGTCCTGAGGCAACGAAGGTCGCAGGGTATCAAGCGTGGCAGGAGGAGTTCGACCGTCACGTCCAGGAAGGCGAGAGCGCGATCTGGATCTGGGCACCCATCATCGCGAAGCAATGTCCAGAGTGCGGAAAATCGCCGAGTTACCACGAGCAGAGCGACTGTGAGTACGACGAGACGCCACCCGAGGAGTGGGACCGGGGACTCGTCGGTTTTCGACCCGCGTCCGTCTTCGATGTCTCCCAGACAGAAGGTGAGCCACTTCCGGAACTCAAGACGGCGGCGACCGGCGACGCCGGGAATCTCGTCTCCACCCTCGAAGACGCAGCTAACGATTTCAACGTCGACGTCGAGATCGTCGGCTCAGAGGAGTGGATTCACGGGCAGGCGGAGGGCATCTGCAAGCCACGTAGATCAGACGAGCGACCCCTAGTCGTAGTCCGCGATCGGGAGAACGAGGCGGACCTCGCCGTGACGCTCGTCCACGAACTCGCCCACGCGCTCCTTCACGGTGCAATCAGCGACCCGCTGGCGCGCGACGCACAGGAACTCGAGGCGGAGTCGGTCGCCTACATCGTCGGCCGGTACTGTGGCCTCGACACGAGCAACTCCTCGTTCTACCTCGCCGCCTGGGCCGGCGACGACCCAGACATGATTCGAGAGCGCCTCGGGCGTATCAGTCGAACTGCCCAGCACCTCATCGACGCCATCGACGAGCAGGCCCAGCGGTGAACGTAGAGCCGCCAAGAATCAATTCAGAATATTGAATTAAGAAATCGAGTGCGAGGGCAGGGAACGATGAGAGCGCCCGCATGGCCGAAGTCCGGTTAACTAATAGTCAGATATGCCTAATACACGGTATGCACGATTTGACCGGCTTTCAGCGCGACCTGCTCTACGTCATCGCGGGCCTCGAGAACCCCCACGGCCTCGCCATCAAGGAAGAGCTCGAGTCGTACTACGAGACGGAGGTTCATCACGGCCGCCTCTACCCGAATCTGGATACGCTCGTCGAGAAGGGCCTCGTCGAGAAGGGGCAGATCGACGAGCGCACGAACTCCTACACGCTCTCGCGACGGGGCCGCCGCGAACTCGACGCCCGCCGCGAGTGGGAAAACCAGTACGTCGACCTGTAGACGCGCCGGAGGACAATCTCTAGGGTCGTTGAGGTGAGAACCAGATCGGGGTGGTTGATGACGCGCTAAATCAGCCGATCGCCTGGAACCCGAGTGCGGGATTAGGGTCAATCGCACAGATCAAACTCAACGCAGAGAGCGTTAGATATAGACGAATGCTGTATCGCGCCGAAACCAACCTACTTAGAGGTTGAAAGGACTGGCGTGCTGAATACAGGGCGCGAATACGGCACGGAGCGATTACGTTGCGGGTGGTCCCGTCTCGACCGACCTGTACACACCCATCGTAAATTCTCAGTCTGACTCAAACAGCGCTTTGGTGAGTACGCCACCGTAGGCGAGCCTCGAACCGAGCCACAGCGCACCGAGGGTGACGCCCACCGCTATGAGGTCGGGACCCGGCTCCGGAAAGTGGCTGCTCGCCACGCGGGCAAGAAGGCTCGCCAAGGCGACACCGCCGAACCACACAGCCAAGAAGGCGACGTGCTGGTGAAGGGACTTCTTTTGGCGTGCGTGACGGTAACCGATCACGAGAAAGCCCACGAGTAGCAGGACGCCTACAGCCGCAAGGGCGAGAGAGCGGATCTGCCCACCAAACAGAAACGCGGTGGAGAAGGCGATTACCGCCGCGAGAACAAAGATCGTCTGGACGACCAGTCCGAGAGATGGTTTAATATTGGAGGGCTGTTGGGGCACAGATTGTGGTTACGGACGACGAGGAAATGAATCTTCTCGACGCGACCGAATCCCGGCCATCCAGATTGGTTCTACCCTACGCTACCGACCAGACTGTCCATCGTGACGTTCACTGCTATCTCTGATACGTCACTAAGTACATCCTCTGTATTCAGCACGCTCCCGAGAACACCAATGATATCTGGCAGAACCCTCGGCGGTGGGTTTGCATACCTACCTAACGGCCGTTTCACGGAATCGGACGGTGATGCCCTTACTTTGAGAGTGGTTAGATGACGTCGTTGGGGTCGTGGGCGTCACGCATGCGCGTGGCTTCGGCGGCGTACTGCTGGCGCGTTTCCGAGTCGTCGACGTGGCCGAGATTGGTGGGTGCGGCGTCGACGGCGGCGGTGGTGTCGCGGACGTCGCCGAAGCTCGTGAGCGCGCGTTCCTTGCGGAAGTAGCGCTCGCCGTCCGGGGTCGCGTACGTCAGGATGATGAGGTTCTGCTCGTCGTCCGAGTACGTCCGCTCGACCAACCACACCCGAACCGCCTCCGCGTCGCTCTCTTGGATACTCATGCACACTCCTACGTTGCACAGACAGATGGGTGTACTGCCGGCTCTGGAGGAATGGGTTGGGGGGCTGGACTGCACGGGTTAGCCGCGACGTCATGATAGGTTTAACCAACAAGATACGCTATTTCGCGCGAGTGTTGGTTAAGGGTCTTGCCGGCGCCTACGAAGAATGGAATGATCGCGCTCGAAGAAGGGGAAGACGGCCGTGCTCGTCGTCCGCGATGAGGCCGCGCCGGCCAGCGTTGGTTCGGCGGACTGCCGGTCACGTCTCGCGCGGGTCGAAGACGCCGCTACGGAGGCCCTCACGAACCGGCGCGTGCTCGGCGTCAGAGGGCGGGGGCGCGGTCACGAGCGTCGCTTCCAGCCGCGTCCCGTCGTCCGCGCGCACCCCGCGTGCCGCGCCGGCCTCGACGACGACCACGTCACCGCGCTCGACCCGATACGTCTCCCCCGCGTCGTGGACGACGCCGCGTCCGGACTGCACCGTGATCGCGACGTCGCTCTCAGGAGCGTGCACCGGGATGAACTGCCCGGGTTCGAAGAACCCGAGCACGACCTTCTGCCGCTCGCTCTCGAAGACCGTCTCCGCGTTGAACGCCTCCTCGTCGTACGTCCGCTCCGCGTCGAAGCTCGTCGCGACCATTACGCGAAGACTCGCACGTCCTGGACGTCACGCTTCCCCCGAACTCGTTCGGCCACCCCGCGACGAGAGGATCGGTCCCGCCGGCGGCGAGGGCCGTCTCGCCGAACTCGTGGACTTCCCCTCGGATTGCAACTCGCCGAAGTCAATGGGGTCCTCATTTGATATGTGGTGGCCTCTCTATCGGAGTCCGTTAGTACTGGCGCCGGGCGTACGCGACCGCTCCCGACCGAACTTTCAGTAGCGTGGCCCCACCACGGACGAGTGATGTACGATCCCAGTCTCGGCCGACCGCCGAGCGAGCAGTCGGGGCCGCGGCCGACGCGTTCGCAGCGAGACGGGGGTACCGGCCGCACGGGGTCACGGCCCGACCTGGAGGCGGAGCCGTACGCGCACACCTCCATCGCTCCCGGCACTCCCTCCGACCAGTGGGACGCTGTCGAACTCCGTCGGCTCCGCGATACGCCCCATCATCCGCTTCAGGAGACGGCCGAACGCGAACTCCAGTCCCGTCGGGAGCGACAGCTGCCTGACTGGGACGAGAAGCGGGACGCGCTCGACGACGTCCTTAATGAACCGATCGATCACCCCGACGTGTGGGCCGACGGGCGGGCACTTCTCGAACGGGAGCCAGTCGGCCAGCCCGAGTCGTCGGTCGACGCGGTCGCCCCGTCCTCGAACGCGGAATCTCTCGACCCGGCGAGTGACTCCGTCGGCGCCGAGTCGCTTCCGGAAGACCTCGACCTGGAGCGCTTCGTCGCGATGACCGTCTACCCGCTGACCCACTTCGACCGCCTCGACTACATCTCGAAGTGTAAACACTGTGAGTCGCGGCCCTACTCCGAGGGGCCGCATCACGACCGGAGCTGCCCGCGTTACGCGCGTCAGCTCCGGTACGATACGCACCACGCGACGCGGAAGTACTGCAAGCACGAGGACTGTAAAGCGCGGCCGTTCGTCGCCGGCTTCCACCACCACGCCGACTGTCCGCGCGGCTTCCACGCGCGCACCGACTGGCAGGTCGCCGACGACGGCTACAACACACCGTGCGTCTGCGGCGCGAAACCCTATTCCGAGGGCCCACACCACCGCTCCGACTGCAAGTATCACACCGCGACGCCCCGATTTCGAACCGACCGCGCGTACTCGGCCACCTGCGGGACGTGCGGCGCCAAGCCGTTCCCACCCGGCCCCCATCACGAACAGAGCTGTGAGCACCACGTCGAGGCGGTTCCGGTTCCACTCGCGCTCCGCGACGACTGACCGGATCGGAGTGGGACTACTCCTCTTCGAGGAGGGCGCCGTAGACATCGTGGAGCGCGTCCGCGACGCGCTTCCGGTACCGATAGCAGACCATCGGCGGCAGTTCGAGCTGTACGCCGGTCCCGTCGCAGAAGTAGTTGACCGAACTCGTCTCGCCGCGCCCCGCGAGCGCCATCTCGTCGTAGTCGGTACGGATCTCGAAATCAGCGGGGAGCGTCTCGCGGAGCGCGTCACCGACGGACTCGCGAAGCGAATCGGGGGCGCGACCGCCGACGGCGATGTACTCCGAATAGGAGTGCATGTGGATGCCGACGACGTAGGCGAACCGCCAGTCGAGCATCCGCTCGAGTTCGGGGTACGCGTCGGCAGCGGTAACGGGTTTCTTCATGTGCCAACGACTGAACGCGTCGGACGCGAACCCGGAGTTGAAGCCGTGGCAGAGCCACGCGGTTACCGGCGTCCCGGTCGCCCGGAGCGAGCGGAAGAGACGGGCGCCGATGTCGTCGGTACCGAACTCGATATCACCGCCGTGCGGACACGAGATCAGGAGGTCGCCGCGCTCGTCGCCCCAGAGCGTCTCGGAGAAGTCACCGCGCGGCCACGCCGCCATATAGCCTCCCTCGAGGGGGATCGTCGCATCGACGTGGACCGTCTCGCCCGGCCGCGTGCCGATCCGATCGCGGCCGGTTCCGGAGAGCCAGATCGTCTCCTCCGCTCCCGCAGTCACCTGCTCGACCTCCGCGTGAGCGGCGAGATAGTCGTTCTCGAGACGGACGTGATCTCCGTGCTCCTTGTCGAGCCGCTCGGCGAGTCGTGAACTGAGGTGGCACGTCCGACCGCTCTCGTCCTCGGCAACGTCGGTCCGACTCTCCACGCGCGCCTGAACCATGACGAGCCGTCAGAGCGGAGACGAGGTTAAAGCTGGGGTGACACAGAACATCGGTTCGGTGGCGTCGTCGCTCGGCCTCGCTGTCGGGCTGTGCACCGTGACGCCGAGGCCGAGGCGCGGCCTGCTCGGATTCGTGCGCGAGGAACTGCGCAACAGACGTGGCGCCGCGCGCTCCGTGACCTCGGTATCTCCGTCGAGAGCGTCCGCGCGTCGCGCCGTTGTGCCGCTCGAACACGTCCCGGATATTCTCGATTGCACCCGTAGATTCATCCGAATCCACGCACCAGAGCACGCATGGAGGTACCGGCGTTCGGCGACGTCGTCCACCGGACGGACGCGGCGAACCTCGACGTCACACTCGTGCACACGAGACCCGCGAAGGAGAGAACTGCCGAGGGAAGCGATCCATGCTGAGCCCCGCTGAGCAAGACTTCGTCGACTCCATCGTGGAGATTGGTGACCGGGTCCTGGATCAGGACACTCTGCCGTTCATGGTCGAGGAGGGACTGCCCGTGGAGAATCTCACAGCCATAACGGGTGACGACGATGTGGACGAAGTCTTGGAGGGGTTGAAACAAAAGGAGCTCGTGCACATTGAACCCCGCAAAGAGACGATTCGCTATACTGATACCCAGAGCGACGGATTCGACCTGGCCAATTGGGGACACACACGGTTCAAGACGGTTGACCGCCGATACGTCCACTTCACGGAGAGATTGAGAGCCCTGTACGAAGAGTAGCCAGTCTCACTCAGCGGTGACGCCACAGTTCGGGCAGGTGTCGGTCGTTGCTGACTCGACGTCCGTGGTGCGGTCGTCGGTACCGACGATGGCGCTCGCTGTCGGAACTGAGTGGGACAACCGATTTGGGAGTGCTAGGAATACGACTCAGGCCGCCACGGTTCCGGCCTGTGAGTAGTGCGAAGCGGGTCGAGATCGAATAGCCGAGCCTTAGTCGATGTCGAGCCGCTCTTTGATCGTCCGATGGTGGTCCGCGATTCTTGCGCTTATCTCGGCGATTTCATCTGACTCCGGCGCGTCGATGAGCAAGATAACTAATCGCTCCAAGAGTTCGACGCCGATCTCGATATTGTCTCTGACCGAGTCGGTCGCGTCACGATATCCCTCGAACTTTTCTTCGAGTTTCGCCACCCGCTCGGGTAGATCCTCGTCGATCTCGGTTAGCGAACTCGTCATACCCTGTGCAACCCGGACAACAGAATTTGAATTACGAACGATTTCTTGCAGCTCTTCTGTCGCTTCAATCCAATACTCGAGTTGATCCTGAAGCGTCTGGGCAGCCTCGCGTGTCTCTTTGAGATCGCTCGTCTCTGGCCCCGCCTCTGTTTCAGCCCTGTCGCGCTGAAGCGCGTCTAGCATCGACAGGACGGCCTGCGTCCGGCCCTTGTACTGCTGCAACCGGCTGTTCGTCGACGTGATATAGTCGAGGTGGGTGTCTGTCATCGCCACCACCTCTTCAGGGGTTTGAGGAGGCATATCCGCCCAAACTGCTGGCAGCGGTGAAAAAGTATGGACTAGCCCACATGACAGTTACGCTGCCTACTCGACGAAAAGACGGAGCGGGCTACTCGTCGAGCGCGGCGGCGATCGCTTCGAGTTCGGCTTTCCGGAACGCTCGGTCGACGCCGTCCGCCTCGTCGTCACGCTCGCCGATCGTCGTGAGGATGCCGGCGCGCATCCGTGGTTTCGGCGGCAGCGAGTCGGTGTCGATCTCGTAGTCGAGGGCGTCGCAGATCGCGGCGAGGTCCTCTTTCGTGAACGTCGCCGAGATCTCCCGCTCGAAGCGCCCCACAGCTACCCTGATCTCGTTTCGAAGCTCGTCGACGGTCTTGGCCATACCGCAACGTGGGAGGAGACCCTGGTGTAGATTCTGGTTCCGTACCGGCGGCGAACAGTGAATGCTCGTGGGCCGAGTGCCTACGCGAAAGGCATTTGATATCGCACGGCAAACCAGGCCGTATAACATCAACATTCATGGGGTACCGACGCGACGACGGTCGCGTCGGTGTCCGGAACCACGTCGCCGTCACCCCGACGCCCGTCGCGGCGAGCAGCGTCGCGCGCGGCATCGCGGACGGAGTCGGTGCATGGGGAAAGGCGACGCCACACCAGATGGGGACCACGCGACCGCCGGAGACGCGCTCACAGACCGAACGCGTCCTCGCGGGAATCGGCCAGAACCCGAACGTCGGCGCCGCCCTCGTGGTCGAACTCGGTACCGAGGAGACGGACGCCGCGGACCTCGCCGATCGGATCGCACGGAACGGGACGCCGGTCGACACCCTCTCGATCCGCGACGTCGGCGGTACCAGCGCCGCGCTCGAGGCGGGTACGGCAACCCTCGACGAGCTGAACGAGGAGGCATCAACGGCGCGTCGTGAGGAGGCGGACGCGAACGAACTGGTCTTCGCCGCGGAGTGCGGCGGAAGCGACGCCACGAGCGGCATCGCGGCGAATCCCGCGGTCGGGAAGGCGTGCGACCGGCTCGTCCGAGACGGCGGTACCGCGTCGTTCAGCGAGACACCGGAGTTCATCGGCGACCACGCCATCGACGAGGCCGTCGAGTACGGGGCGCGAGCGAGCGCGAGCGGTGTCTCGCTCGTCGACGCGCGGACGGCGGACCCGACGGATCTCGTGGCGGCCGTTCGCGACGTCGCCGATGGCGCGGCGACGTGTGCGGAGGGGCACGGTCTCACCGAGTTCGCCATCACGCGCGTCGGCCCGTCGATGTAGCGACCGTCGGCGTGTCGGCCGACGATTCCTCCCGCTTAGTGCCCGGCCGAGATTCGACGAGTTCGACCTGTGCCCGTCGGGGTCGCGGTGGAACGCGTACCGTGTGTCACCGGGACCGGACGGGCCGATGAGGATGCCATCACACTCGCGCTGGTCGTCCTGCGGTGTCGACGCCGCCGATGTCGAGGCCGATGTGTGGAACCAGTCGGGGTGCTCTCGCCGCGCGGCACGCGGGACGGTGTGGAAAGCACGTCCCCGATATACACGCCGGACAGTCGCGCCCTCTGGCGTGTATGTTACACTCAAGCACAATACTTTTCCACCATGATGTTCAACCCTGATGCGTAGCATGGATAATAATTATAAATATGGTTCGACCGGTCAACGACGTCGGCAGTACCTCAAGGGTGTCGGTGGGGTCGTCGGCGCAGGTGCCATCACCACTCTAGCCGGCTGCTCGAGTGACGGTGGGTCCGGCGGAGACGGTACCACGACCTCGAGCGGGGGCAGCGGCGGGTACAACCAGCCAATCGATAAGGCGTTCCTCTCTCCGGACAGCCTGAAAATCGACCTCTGGAAGGCGTTCCTCTCGGGCATGAAGGAGGCCGCGGACGACTTCGGCATGACGGGGAGCGCACAAGACCACGGTGGCCAACTGAGTAAGCAGATCTCGCAGATCCAGGGCGCCATCACGAGCGGTGCTGACATGGTCGCCGCGACCGCACCGAGCGACGCCGGCGTGCAGTCGATCGCCGAGACGGCGGTCGACGGCGGCGTCCCCTTCTTCGAGTACTGGTCGATGGGCAAGTGGCTGTTCCCGTCGAAGATCGGCCCCGAGTTCGTCCAGTACCAGATCCCGGAGACGTTCAAGGCCGGTGCGATCCCCGCGAAGATCCTCTTCGAGGAGATGGGCGGCGAGGGTAACTACGTCGCCATCCTCGGTCCGAAGGGACACATCGGCTCCTATCGTGTCGAGGGCATGAAGATGGCCCAGGAGGACTACCCCGACATCACCCTCCTCGGCTCCCAGTACTCCGGCGGCTGGACGCGACAGAAAGGCCGCGAGGTCATGTCGTCGTTCATCGCCAACCACGGCGACGACATCGACGGCGTCTACTGCAACAACGGGACGCTCGGTCTCGGCGCAGCGACCGTCCTCTCCGAGAACGACATGGCGATCCCGTTCACGGGCTTCGACGGCGCGCTCTCGAACATCGAGTACATCAACAACAACGGCCCGGACTCCGGCGAGCCCTACCAGGTACAGGAGCAGGCCGCGCCGCCGTTCTGGCAGGGCGGTTGGGCCGTCGCGAAGGCCTGGGACTGGCTCCACGGGTGGCGTCCCAGCATCCCCGAGCGGATGATGTGGACACGGACCCTCACCGTCCTCAACCCGGGTCTCGACCAGTCGAAGTTCAGCGACCTCGACACCACGTTCGCGACGCCGGACAAGTACAACTCCGTCGCCTACAGCGACGGGCACTCCCCCTACGACTGGAAGCTCGCGTCCGTCCACGAGAGCGGCGAGGACTGGGACCCGCAGCACGCGTTGGCCCCGATCCGCAAATCCGAGTGGAACCAGCTGAAGTGGGACGAGAGCAACAAGCCGAACGACCTCAGCGTCCCCTCGGAGTACGACGACGCCGACCTCTTCGATCAGGTCGCGGAGGACTACCACCAGCGGAACGTCAACGGCAACAACCCCTACCTGTAGACGCCGCAGGCGGACTCACCACTATGTACACTATTTCCAACTCACCCACGCTCGAACAACGACGGTGTCGTCTATGAGCACCGGGACCGACCCGAGTACTCGGGCCGAGGCGCGTGACTCCGAGGCAGCGCCGCGGTTTCGCGTCGCGGACATCCGAAAGGAGTTCACGAACGTCGTCGCCCTCGACGACGTCAACTTCGAAATCGGGACCGGCGAAGTCGTCGGACTCGTCGGGGAGAACGGCGCCGGGAAGAGCACCCTCCTAAACATCCTCAGCGGGATCTACCAGCAGGACTCGGGCAGCATCCACGTCGACGGGAGCGAAGTCGACATCTCCGACCCACGGGCGGCATCCCACCACGGGATCGCTATCGTCCACCAGGAACACAACGTCATCCCGAACCTGACGGGGTACGAGAACCTGTTCTTGGAGCAGTTCCCGGACTACTCGAACGCGGGCGTCCTCGACACGGACACGCTCAAGCGCGAGGGGGCGGAGGTTCTCGATACCCTCGGGATCGACCTCGACCTGACGAAGCGCGTCTCGGGCTACTCCTTCAGCGACCGGCAGATGTTGAGCATCGCGAAGGCGTTCACCGAGACCGTCCACACCGACCACCCCGTCATCCTGCTCGACGAGCCGACGGCCGGTCTCGAGGAGGACGGCCGCGACCTGCTGTTCGACCGCATCAACGAACTCCGCGATCACGCATCGTTCGTCTTCGTCTCGCACGAACTCGACGAAGTCCTCGAAGTCAGCGACCGCATCTACGTCCTCCGCGACGGCAAAATCGTCAACCACCTCCCGGTCGAGGACGCGACCGAGGACAACCTCCAGCAGAGCATGGTCGGCCGGGAGGTCTCCGAAGAGTACTACCGCAGCTCCCGACAGCGCGACGTCGGGGAGGCGGAGACGGTCTTCTCGGTCTCGAACCTCAGCCGGGAGGACCGCTTCGACTCCGTCTCCTTCGACGTCCGCGAGGGCGAGATCCTCGGTATCTGTGGCGTCATGGGGAGCGGGAAGAGCGCGCTCGGGCGAGTGCTGAGCGGCGTGGACGACGCCGACGAGGGCGAAATCGCCGTCGATGGCTCGTCCATCGAACTCGGTTCGGTCTCCCGGATGTTCGACGCCGGCGTCGGATACGTCCCGAAGGAACGCCAGTCGGAGGGGACGCTCCTCTACCAGCCGCTTCGCGTGAACGTCTCCCTCCCCAGCCTCGGGACGGACGTCGTCGCCGACAAGATACCGGGGCTCGGCGCCGTCCCCTGGCTCATCGACTTCGACAAGGAGGACGAGATGGCCGAGGACGTCATCGACCAGCTCAACGTCAAAACACCCAGTATCGAGACCCCTCTCGTCCAGCTCAGCGGCGGGAACCAGCAGAAAGTCGTATTGGGGAAAAACCTCCAGGGCGACATCTCGACGCTCGTCATGGACAACGTGACGCGTGGCATCGACGTGGGCGCGAAGGAGGAGGTCTACGACATCCTCCGCGACCTCGCCGACGACGACGTGGCGATGGTCTTCATCGCGGACGAACTCCCCGAGCTCATCGGGATGAGCAACCGTATCGCCGTGATGCGGGACGGGGAGGTCGTGGACGTCGTCGATGCACCGGCCGGCGATAAGCCGACCGAATCGGAACTCATCCAGAAGATGATCTAACATGGCTCAAGAATCACAATCGAACCCCGTTCGCGAATGGTACGACGAGTACACGGAAAGCCGGTCAGCCCTCGATATCGCCGTCGACCTCGGTCCGTTCCTGATGCTGGTGATCCTGATGGCGATTTTCACCGCCACCTCGGGGGTCTTCCTGACCTTCGACAACCTCGTCGGGAACGTCCTGATGAACAGCATGATCCTGCTGTTCGTGGCGCTCGCCGGGACGTTCCCGATCCTCCAGCAGAGCATCGACCTCTCGGTGGCGTCCATCGTCTCCCTGAGCGGCGTCGCGATGGCGCTGCTCGTCAGCGACTACCAGCTCGGGATGCTGGCGCTCCCGATCGGCGTCCTCGTCGGCACGGGTGTCGGCCTGCTCAACGGTATCGTGTTCGCAAAGGGGAAGATTCCGTCCTTCCTGGTCACGCTCGGCTCCCTCTCGATCTTCGGGGGGTCGGCTCTGTTGATCACCGGCGGCTACTCGGTCCCGTTCAACTCCCCGGCGATCCGTCAGCTCGCGATCGGCCACGTCATCCCGCAGGTCCCGAACCTCGTCATCTGGGGCCTCGTCACCTACGTCATCGTCTCCCTCATCGCGTGGAAGACGACGTTCGGGCGCTACACGTACGCCCTCGGCGAGAACGAGCGGGTCGCCGACTTCTCCGGGGTCAAGGTCGACCGCTACAAGATCGGCGCGTTCGTCCTCTCCGGGACCCTCTGCGGACTCGCCGGCGTCCTGCTGAGCGCTCGTATCACGTCCGCAACGCCCGGGATGGGGTCGGGGCTGTTGCTCCAGTCTATCGCGGCTATCGTGATGGGTGGGACGGCGCTGACGGGCGGCGTCGGCGGTCCGCACCGGACCATCCTCGGCGTTCTCGTCATCGGCGTGCTGACGAACGGGATGAACCTCCTCAGCATCCAGTCGTTCGTTCAGGAGATCATCCTCGGGTTCGTCGTCATCTTCGCCGTCGCGATGTCGATGGACCGCGATAAGATCGACATCGTCAAGTAACGATCACGACCCACCGGGTCGTCGAAACACGCACCATCCATCCTTTCATGCCGACCACGACCAACCACAGCTCAGACGGCGTACAGACACCGGACCGACCAGCGGGACGTGGAGGTGGGTGCCGATGAGCGACGACGCGGCACTCTCGTCGGCGCTCGGCGCACTCGCCGACGGCGAACTCGTCGACCTGACTCACGCTCTCGAAGAGGGTGTTCCAACCGTCCCGACGCACGCGCGATACGGACACACCCGCTACGAGTCCTACGAGGAGGGTGACGTCGCGTGCCACTACCGTCTCACGCTCGGCGAGCACACGGGGACGCACGTGGACGCGCCACTCCACTTCATCGCCGAGGGCGACGCTCACTACGACATCTCCTCGGTCCCGCTCGATCGCCTCGTGGGACGCGCCGCGACGATCGACGTCACCGATGTGGGTCCGAACGAGACCGTACCTGCGGATCGAATCCGCGAGTGGGAGGCGGAGCACGGTGAGCTAACGGAGGGCGACAGGGTCCTCTTCCGGTTCGGCTGGGATCGCCACTGGGACACGGGCGCCGACGGCACCTACTACATGGAGGAGTGGCCCGGCCTCTCGGAGGAGGCCGCCGCGTACCTCACCGACGCCGACGTCGCTGTGGTCGGCTGTGACACCGCGGCTATCGACGTCTCGGGTACTGAGGAGTTCCCGGTGCACTACGAACTTCTCGGAAACGAGGTATACATCGTCGAGAACCTGACGAACCTCGAGGCGCTCCCGCCGTTCTCGCTCCTCGCGACGTTCCCACTGAAGATCGAGGATGGCTCGGGATCACCCATCCGTGCGGTCGCCATCGTGGAGTGAGCGGCACGGTGTCACCACCTCTGAGTTGGCAATCCCAGGTCCACCGAGCGAACAGTATCAGCCGAGATTAAACAAAGGGAACCGTTCGCACTCCCCTCGAACCACGTGAACCGGTGGGACTAGGCGTCCGTGTATTCGGCGAGCGAGTGGTTCGGGCTGTCGGTCGTCCATTTCCCGATCTGGATGACCGCGAAGGCGTCGATGGAGGCGTCGAGCGCGTCGTCGAGCGCTGAGCGAACCTCGGCGGGGAGGTCGGCGACGGGAATCGCGGTGAGCGGCCGACTGGTGAGGAAGTGGCTGCTCCCGAAGCCCGTCGGCGCGATGACGATGACGCGCTCGCTCTCGACGTCGCCGAGCGCGAGCTCGGCGTCCCGCCCCGAGAGCACCGTCGCGTCGAGGTCGTCGACCGGGAACAGCATCGTCGCGTCCCCGTGGTCGATGCTCCCACCTGACCGCCCGAAATGCCCTTTGAGCATAATAAGTTGAAAATATATGCTCTACAGGCATCAGTGTTGTGGCGGGGTCGTCAGGACTGACACGGTATCCCCACCATTGAGTGGCCCGGACGACGACGAGGGACTATGCCTCGCGACCTCTACGACTGTACGGCGGGCGAACTCGCCACCAGCCCCGTCGAGCATCTCTCGCACGACACCGCTCCGAGCGACGCCGCGACGTGGCTCGCCGAGAACGGCTACGACGCCGCGCCGATCTATCGCGACGGCGACCCCGTCGGCTTCGTCCACGAGGACGACGTCACCGCCGACGCCACGGGCACGCTCGAGGACGCCCTCACGCCGCTCACGATCACCCACATGATCAGCGGCGACGCCGCCTTCCCCGCCGTCCTCGACGCCCTCACCGAACACTCGGCCTACTTCCTCGGCGGGCACAACCACGTCAGCGGCGTCCTCACCCGCGCCGACCTCAACACCGCCCCCGCGCGCATCTCCCTCTTCGACCGCATCACCTACCTCGAAGAACACCTCCGCGAACTCGTCCTCGCGGAAGCGCCCGACTGGAAGCGGACGTCCGTCACCGTCGGCGAACTCGACGCCATCGAGGAGCGCTACGCGGACGCCCGCGCGGCGAACGTCGCCCTCTCCGAGATTCACTACGCGCAGTTCTCGACGCTCGAAACCATCGTCACCGACGTCGAGGCCTGCTGGCGGGCGTGTGGCTTCTCGCAAAGCGGCACCGCGGACTCCCGGCTCCACGCCGTCACCGAACTCCGCAACGACGTCGCACACGCTAACCTCCTCGTCGAGAACACCGACAGCGACGACTTCCTCAGTAGCGGCCGCACCACCGAGAACCTCCGCGAGACGCTCGACACCATCACGCGGATACTCGCGTCCCTCCGGGACGCGGGCTACGACCCGGATTCGTCCGGCGACTCCTCCCGCTCACCGGACGAATCCGAGGCGGAGGCGTAGGCCGAGGGGTCAGGAGATCGATCGTGCAGAGACGAACGGAGAGAGTGTGCGGCCTCACGCGGGGAGGTCGAGTCGCGTGAGGTCGAGGTTCTCGGCGACGAGGGTCGCGGCGCGGTCGAACGGCATCTCGGGGTCGGCGGACGAGTCGGGGGGCCGGGTGTCGGCGTGGGCGTAGACGTCGTCGCGGAACGCTCGGCGGACGGCCCGGTTCTCGAAGAGCCCGTGGAGGTAGGTGCCGAGGACGCCGCCGGTCGCGGCGCTCCGGTCGCCGAGCGGGCGGGCGACGTCGCGAACGGGGGTCGTTCGACCCATGTGGATCTCGTAGCCGGTGGCGGTGCCGCTCGCGCCGCTGATCGGGGCGACGCCGTCGACGGTCACGGTGACTCGCTCGAGGTGTTTGTCCTCGCGGAACCGCGTTTCGACGGGGAGATAGCCGAGACCGGGGACGGTGTCGTGGGCGTCGACGCTCTCGATGCCGGCGTCGAGGATGCGTTCGCCGAGCAGTTGGTAGCCGCCGCAGAGGCCGACGATGGGGCCGTCGAATCCCGCGAGGGCGTCGTCGAAGCCGGCGTCGCGGAGCGCGAGCAGGTCGTCGACGGTGTTCTTCGTGCCGGGGACGACGACGGCGTCGGCGTCGACGAGCGAGCCGTCGAGGGGGACGTATCGGACGCGAACGCCGGGTTCGGCGGCGAGCGGTTCGAGGTCGGTGAAGTTCGAGATGTGGGGGAGGTGGGGGACGGCGACCGTCACTGCCCGGTCGGACGGGACGCCGTCGTCGCCGCCGACGGTGCGTGTGTCCCCACTGGAGGGGAGGGAGACGGAGTCCTCGGCGGGGAGGCCGGGGTCGTCGTAAGGGAGGACGCCGAGGATGGGGACGCCGGTTCGGGACTCGATCTCGTCGATGCCGGCCTCGAGGAGCGCGGGGTCGCCGCGGAACTTCGTGATGGCGGCGCCGACGACGCGCTCGCGGACGGCCTCAGGGAGCAACTCGAGGGTGCCGTAGAGGCTGGCGAACGCGCCGCCGCGCTCGATGTCGACGAGGAGGAGGATGTCGGCGTCGGCGAACACCGCCGTTTCGACGTTGGCGAGGTCGCGGTCGTGGAGGTTGATTTCGGCGATACTGCCCGCGCCCTCGGCGACGACGACGTCGTGCTCGCGGGCGAGGCGCTCGTAGGACTCGACGGCGGCGTCGCGCGCGGTCTGCCAGTGCTCATCGTAGTAGCTGCCGGCGTCGTAGTGGCCGACGGCCTCGCCCTGGACGACGAGTTGGCTCTCGGCGTCGCCGCGCGGCTTCAGGAGGACGGGATTGACGTCGGTCGTCGGCGTGATGCCGGCGGCGCGCGCCTGCGTGTACTGGGAGACGCCGATTTCGCCGGGGTCGCCGTCTGGCGTCGCGACGACGCGCGCGTTGTTGCTCATGTTCTGGGCCTTGTAGGGCGCGACGGCAACGCCGCGCTCGGCGAGGAGGCGACAGAGGCCCGCGGCGACGGTGCTCTTCCCGACGTGGCTCGCCGTCCCCGCGACCAGCAGCGTCTTCGTCATCTAATACTCGGTGCCCTTTCGCGCGCGCTGGCCCGCGTCGATGGGGTGTTTCTCCTTCGCCACCTGCGTCACGAGGTCGGCGTGCTCGTAGAGGTAGTCGGGCTTCGTGTGGCTCCCGGTGAGCACGAGTTCGAGGTCGTCGGGCTTCGATTCGACGAGCCCCAGAATATCGGACTCCTCGAGGAGCCCCTGGTCGACGGCGTAGAGGGCTTCGTCGAGGATGAGCATGTGGACGCCGTCGTCGGCGGGCGCGTCGAGTGTGAGCGCCCCCTCGACCCCCGTGGCGGCTTCGATGAGTTCGCGTGCGCGCTCGAGGCCCGCACGCGCTTTCGCGGTGTGCTCGTCGTCGTCCGATCCATCGAGACGGCCGTGCCAGCCGTAGTGGCCGGTGTTCTCGTAGGAGAAGCCGGGGAACTGGTCGATGGCGTTGTACTCGCCGCGGGTGTCCTCGACGCTGGACGCGCCGCCCTTCATGAACTGGAGCATGTGGACGCGGTAGCCGTGGCCGGCGGCGCGAAAGCCCATCCCCATCGCGGCCGTCGTCTTCCCCTTCCCGTCGCCCCACCAGGCCTGCACGAGCCCGAACTCCTCGGGCTCGGCCGCCTCGATGCGGGTCGGCGTCGGGTTCCGCCCCTTCCCGGGGGTCTGGGCGAGCTGGTCGTCCGTCGCTTCTGTGCGGTCCGTGTCGTCGGTGGTGTCGGTGTGGTCGGTCATAGGGAATCGGTGAGTCGGTCGAACGCACCGCTCGCGGCGTGGCGGTGGCAGTACGTGCCGACGGTCTCGTGCTCGGTGAGTCCGTCGTGGTCGTCGTCGATGCCGGTGCCGCGAACGACGTCGAAAGCGAACCGCGCGTCGGCGTCCGGCGAGAGCGAGGAGTAGTGGAACTCGTGGCCGTGCTGTGTCTCCCCACCGGCCGCCGTCAGGCCGTCGTCGCGGGCGCGGAGCGCGACGTGGTCGAGCGCCTGATAGCGCTCGTGCATCCGCACGTCGGCGGGGAGGACGCCCGCCATGTCGTAGGTGTCGCCGTCCGTGGTGGTGAGCGATTCACAGAGCGCCATGAGGCCGCCGCACTCCCCGAGGACGGGGAGGCCGTCGCTCGCGCGCCGGGCGAGGTCGTCGAGTGCGGGCGCGTCGGCGAGGTCGGCGGCGTGGCGTTCGGGGTAGCCACCGGGGAGGTAGACGGCATCGCAGTCCGGGAGGGCGTCGCCGGCGAGCGGCGAGAACGTCGCGACGTGCGCGCGCTCGCGGAGGCGCTCCAGCACGGCGGGGTACGCGAAGCAGAAGGCGGCGTCTCGCGCGACGGCGACGGTGCGCTCGCGGCGCGTGCTCGCTGGTTCGGGGTCGGGACGCGTCGGCGCGCGCGCGGCGTCGAGGAGGCGCTGTGTGCGGATCGGCTCGGCGGCCGCGTCGAGCGCTTCGTCCCCGAGCGGCGACTCCGTCCCGCGTTCGAGGCCGAGGTGGCGCTCGGGGATCTCGAGGTCGTCGCGCGGCGGCACCCGACCGTAGTACGTGAGCGACTCGGGGAGGGCGTCGCGGATGCCGTCGGCGTGCCGGCCGCCGTGCGCGCGCTGTGCGAGCACGCCGACGACGTCGACGTCGGCGTCGGCGTGCGCGGCGTACTCACGAAAGCCGAGCGCGCTCGCGGCGACGCTCTGCATCCCCGCGCTCGCGTCCACGACGAGGACGACGGGCAGGTCGAGCGCCGCCGCGACGTCGGCGGTGCTCGCCACGGACCCGTCGTAGAGCCCCATCATGCCCTCAACGACGCAGACGTCCGGGGTGCCGCCCGAATCGGTCGCTGTAGCGTCTTCTGCGCGGTAGTAGTTCCGTCGCATCCCCGTCCGGCCTTCGAGCCACGGGTCGAGCGTTCGGGAGGGCCGACCGGTGACGGCTTCGTGGTGGCTCGGGTCGATGAAGTCCGGGCCGGCCTTCGCGGCCTGCACCGTGTGGCCGGCGCGCTCGAGCGCACGACAGACCGCGAGCGTCGCCACGGTCTTCCCGACGCCCGACGCCGTGCCCGCGAGGACGACGCCCTTCATACGCGGAACACCTCGGCGGACCGGGTCGTGACGACGCCGTGGTCGGCGTCGGCGACGGCCGCCGGGAAGTCACCCTCGGGGTAGCGCGAGCGGAGGCTCGCCCGGACGGCGTCGCGGACGCACGCCCGCGCCGCCGCCCCCACCTCGGTCCCGCTTCCCGCGAACGTCGCCGGCTCACCGCTCGGGTTCGCGCCCGCGACGACCGCGTCCGTCGTCGTCCCCGGGAAGCCGGTCTCGGCGAGCAGCGTCGCGGTCTTCGCCTCCACGGCGACCGAGAGGAGCGTCGCGAGCGCGGCGTCGTCGAGCGCGCGCGCCGTCCCGAGCACGACGTTCACCGTGCCGACGCTCGGCTCCTGCGTCTCGGGTTCCTCAGTATCGCGCTCGCCGTCCATCGGAAGGGCGGCGGGGTTCGACACGCCGGCGGTCGCGTACGCCGTCACGCGCTCGCTTCGCGCGCCGCGAGCGTGCGACATCGCGACGCCGGTGAGGAGCGTCGGCCCCGCCGTCCCGAACCCCGCGTCGTCCCGGCGCTCGGCCGCGTACGCGCTGAGGTCCGTTCGGGACCAGCCCTCGGGCACGGAGACGTTGTAGGCGGCGTCGGCGTCGACGTAGCCGCCGTCCCAGCCGGTCGAGAGCCAGCGCGCGCCCGACGCGGCGACGCGGAGGACGCCCTCGCGGACGGTAGCGTCAAACATCGAGGGCCTCCAGCAGTCGGTCGTTCTCCTCGCGCGTGCGGACGGCGACGCGGACGTGCGAGTCGAGTCCGCGGAACGTCGTCGCGTCCCGCACCGCGACGCCGCGTTCGCGCGCCCTCGTGACGACCTCCTCGACCCCGCGGTCGCCGACGTCGAGGAGGAGGAACGGCGCGTCCGACGGTGCGACCGCGAAGCGCTCGGCGAGCGCATCGCGGAGTCGCGCGCGCTCCTCGCGGACGCGCCGCCGGGTGTCGGCGACGAACGCCTCGTCCCGCATGCAGTGTTCGCCGACGGCGAGCGCGGGCGCGCCGACGTTCCACGTGCGGCGCGCGGCGGCGAGTCGCTCGTATCGGTCGCCGGTCGCGGCGGCGAACCCGGCGCGAAGCCCCGGGAGGCCGAAGAGCTTGGTGAGCGAGCGCGCGACGACGACGCCGTCGCGGCCGGCGAGCGAGGGCTGGTCGGTGAACCCGAGGAAAGCCTCGTCCACGAGGAGCGTCGTCCCCGCGTCTGCACAGGCGTCCGCGAACGCGCGGAGGGCGTCAGCGTCGTAACACTCGCCGGTCGGGTTGTTCGGGTTGCAGACGACGGCGAGCGCGTACTCGTCGGGATCGGCGTCCAGCACCTCGTCGTGCGGGACGAAGACCGGATTCGCGCCCTGCAAGCGGACCTCACGGGCGTACTCGGCGAAGCTCGGCGCGGGCACGAGCACGTCGTCGCCCGCCGTGACGGACACCTCGACGGCGAGGCGGATGGCGGCGAGGCCGCCGGGCGTCGCGACGACGTCGCCGGGCGCGCAGTCGACGTAGTCGGCGGCGGCCTCGCGATACGCGCGCGGCGGCTCGACGGGGTAGGTTCGGGCGGCGTCGAGCGCGTCCGCGTAGACGTCGCGGACGCCCGAGGGCACCCGGGGGTTCGTGTTCGCGCTGAAGTCCACGACATCGGGGTCGTCGCTACTCCCGTGGGGCTCGCGCCCGACGCGGCGAACGGCGTCAGGCTCCATCCGCGTCACCCCGTTCGTCGCCCACCAGTTCGTCGTAGCGCTCGACGAGTCGGTCGCGGACGGCCGCCATCGACACGCCGGCGTCGTCGGCGAGGGCGAGCGCGCCGCCCATGCCCGCGCCCTCCTTCGCGACGCCCGCGAGGTAGTGTTCGGTGGCGGCGTGGTCGGTGTGCTCGAAGCCGGGGTCGGTGACGCGGAGGTCGACGCCGAGGTCGTCGGCGGCCGCGCGGAGGTCGACGCCGTCGTCGTCGGCGACGAACGAGGTGGTGGCGAGCGCGAACGGGTCGTCGATGCCGCGATGGCGGACGAGCGTCGCGGCGGCGAGCATCTGCGTCCCGCCCGCGACGGTGACGGTCTTGCCCGCGTCGAGCGCGCCCTCGACGAGGCCGGCGATGGTGGCGAGCGTCGGGTCGCCCATCCGCCTGACGGCGGCAACCGGATCGCCGGAGAGGGCGCCGGGTTCGAGGCCGCTCGCATCGAGGGCGTCCGCGACGACGTCGCGCTTGAGGGCGATTGGGTTCGTGGGGAGCGAGGAGGAGACGCCGTACTGCTCGCCGAGCGCGCGGAGGACGCCGAGCGCCGTCGTCGTCCCTCCGGGTATGGTTTCGCCGACGACGAGGCTCTCGTCGGGGTGGCCGCGAGCGTACTCGGCGGCGGCGTCGAACAGGGCGGCCGCGTTCGCCACCGGCTCGGGGTCGCGGACGTCGCGGCCGGGTTCGCTCCCGAGGCGGACGGCGGGCGCGGCGGTGCGCGCGGCCAGCCCCGCGTCGAGCGCGACGACGTCGAAGCCGACGAGTTCGCGGACAGCGCGCGTCACGAGCGCCGGCGTCGGACAGCCGTCCGGGCTGACGGGGACGAACGGCGCGAAGACCGGGCGGCCGTAGGCGACGAGCTCGGCGTCCGCAGCCGGCGTCTGCGCCATCAGGTCGGGGCTCGCGCCGGCGGCGCTGATGCCGTCGATGGTCGCCGTCTCCGTCGTGCCGGCGACGAGCAGGACGGTCACAGCAACGCCTCCGCGAGGACGGCGTCGTCGAGGTGGTTCACGTTGACTGCGTAGCGTACGTCGTAACTGAGGAACATGGTTTCGGTGTCGGTGTCGGCGACGACGTTGACGCCCGCCGGAGCGACTTCGCGGCCGTCGCGCTCGTAGGTCGTGTCGGCGCTCGCGCCGAGTTGACGTTTCAGTTCGGCCGGAACGCAGACCTGCACGGCGTCGGTCACAGAGCCGGCGGCGGCGTGGGCGAGGACGCGGTTCACGGCGGCGCCGTCGAGGAGCGGGAGGTCGGCAGCGACGGTGAGAGCCGGGGTCTCGACGGCATCGAGCGCGACGTCGAGGTCGCTCACGTAGCCCGCACCGGGCGTCTCGACGGTGTCGAGGCCGCGCGCGTCGAGGTGTGCGGCGGTCTCGGGGGTCGCGGGGGTGACCGCCGCCGTGACCGAGTCGATGCGGCTCGCTGCGAGCGCGTCCAGCACGCGGTCGACCATCGGCCGGCCCGCGACGGGGAAGAGCGGTTTCTCCGCCTCCGTCTCGAGGCGGGTGCCGCGGCCGCCGCACATCACCAGTGCGTCCACGCGATCACCCCCACGAGGAGCGCGGCGAGGCGCGCGAGTTCGTTCGACGCGCCGATGACGTCGCCGTTGATGCCGCCGAGGCGCCGCCGCGACCACGCGAGCACACCGAGCGCGGCGAGCAGGGCCGCGCCGAGGGCGGTGGCGGCGGCCGGGTTCGGGTACGTCACGAGCGCGGCCGGGAGCGCGACGAGGAGGGGGAGCACGAGCGAGCGCGCGGAGAGGGAGTCGCTGACGGCCGCCCCGAGCCCGTCGTGGGTCGCGTCGCCGAGGCAGGCGACGGTCGCCATCGCGAGTTTCGCGCCGACTTCGACGGCGAGGGCGAGCGCGGCGGCACGGAGCGGAAGCGTGGCGAGCCTCGCGGCGGCGACCCACGTGCCGAGGAGGACGAGCGCGAGCGCGAGCACCGCGCCGACGCCGACGGCGGAGTCTTTGAGAACGTCGCGGCGGCGCTCGGGCGTGGCGTCGCCGTGGACGGCGGCGGCGTCCCCGAGGTCGGCGACGGCGTCGGCGTGCGCGACGCCCGTGACGGCGTAGATGCCGAGCAGGTAGCCGAACCCGGTCAGGTCGGCGTCGAGACCGAGGAGGAAGGGCACTGTGAGGACGAGGCCGATGGGGTAGGCGGCGAGCGGGAAGGCTGCCGGCGACGCGCGGAAGGCGTCCCAGTCCCGCTCTCGGTGGCCGACCGGGAGGCGCGTGAGGAAGCCGAGCGCGCCACGGACGGCGCTCAGAGCCACGCGACCACCCCGGTGGCGCCGACGGCGAGCACGCCCGCTCGGTTCACGATGCGGACGGCGCGCTCCGCGTCGGCGGTCGTCGGGAGGGGGGCGTCCGGGTTGAGCGTGTAGACGCCGGGTTTCTCGAGGCGGACGTCGAGCGCGGCGGCGAGCGCCGCCATCGGCCACCCGGAGTTCGGCGACGGCGGGGCGTGCGCCCACGTTTGCGCTCGCGGGAGCGCGCGACCGTCGACTGCGGCGAGCGCGACGAACACCGCGCTGACGCGCGCCGGAACCCACATGACGAGGTCGTCGAGTCGCGCGCTCGCGGTTCCGTGGGGCTTCGACGGGTAGCCGAGGACGGAGTCGTGCGTGTTCACGGCCTTCACCCAGACGGCGGCCGCGACGCCGAGCGCGAGCGTGAGCTGTGCGCCGACGGCGAACGCGAGGAGCGGCGCGACGAGGCCGTCCGCGAGGTTCTCGGCGGCGCTCTCCACGGCGGCGCTCCGGAGTTCGCCGTCGTCGAGGGCGGTCGTGTCGCGCCCGACGAGCCCGCGAATGCCCGACGGCGGTGCGTCGTCCGCCGCGTCGATGCGGGCGACCACGTCGCCCGCGAGGTCGACGAGCATCCGGCGGCTCGTCGCCGAGAACAGCCAGAGGCCGGCGACGGCGACCCCGAGGACCGGGTGAACGCGGAGCGCGCCGACGACGCTCGCGGCGGCGAATGCGGCGGCGACCAACGGGAGGCCGAGCGCGACGAGCGCGCCGACGACGCGCGGTCGCGGCCACTCGCGGTCGAGCGCATCGACGACGCGGCCGTAGAGCGCAACCGGGTGGACACGTCGCGGCGGCTCGGCGACGAGCGCGTCGAGGGCGACCGCGAGCGCGAGCGCCGCGAGCGCGCTCACCACGACGCGTCCTCCAGTCGGTCGGGGAACGCCGAGAGCGGCGTGTCGGCGAGGAGGACGGCGGTGCCGCCGAGCGCGTTGAGGCCGCCGTCGGTCGCCGGGTCGTCGCCGACGTGGACGAGCGCCGAGACGTCGGTGGCGAGCGCGTCGGCGACCGCGCGAAAGGCGCGTCGGTCGGGCTTGCGCCAGCCGCAGTCGACGCTCGCGACGACCGCGTCGAATCGGTCCTCGGGGAGGTCGGACGCGGCGAGCGCGCGCTCAACGAGACCGGGGACGCTACAGTTCGAGAGCACGCCGACCCGGCCGGCGGTGGCGGCCGCCTCGACTGCGGCACACGCGCCCGGCCGCGTCGCCACGTCGCCGTCGAACGCGTCCGTGACCGCCGCCTCGACGACGTCGCGGGGGGGCGTGACGCCGCGACTGTCGAGCACGGCGAGCACGTGCTCCGGGAGCGGATACTCGCGTCCCGCGTCGAGCGAGACGTGGGGTTCGCGGTACGCCTCGTCCCACGACTCCGGCACGCGAACGCCGCGTGCGGCGAGCTCGTCGGCGACGGCGGCGGCCGGGTCCTCGGGGCGAGCGGCGTCGACGAGCGTGCCGAAGAGGTCGAACGAGACGTGCATTCGCTATCAGTCGAGGCGGCGGGTCGCCGTCGCGAGCGCGGCGAGAGCGCCGACGAGCGCCGCGATGACGCCGAACCCGGGCGATCCACCGCTCGTCGTCTCCGCTGCGCTCGTGGTGGTGGCGTTCGCCTGCGTGGTCGTCGCGCTCGGTTCGTCCGTGGTCGTGGTGGCGTTCGCGGCGGCGAACGCCTCGGGGTGCATCGCCTGCGCGAGCGCCGTAATCGGCTGGACGACACGCGGCGCGGGCTGGTTCAGGTAGTTGTAGTTGAGGACGATGACGTTCCCGTTCTTCACCGCGTCAGTGCTGTTGTACGCGGCGGTTTCCGGGACGGTCGGGTCCTGGCTGTTCCGGATGATCCACTCCGGGTTCCGCTCGACGATGGTCTCCTCGTTTATCTGTGCGTAGCCGTCGATGCCGGCCTCGGCGGCGACGTTCGTTCCGCCGGCGGTCTCGATGATCGTGTCGATGAAGGTGTTGTTGCCGGCCGTGTACCCGAAGAAGGTGTAGATGGCGCGCGGGCGCTCCTCGCCGTCGACGGCGGTGCGGACGGTGTCGAGTTTCGACTCCATCTCGGTGACCGTTTCGTTCGCGCCGTCACACGCGCCGACGAGCGCGCCGGTCACGTGCGTCTGCTCCTTGATGGTCGCGATGGAGTCGGCGGACGGGTAGTGGTAGACGGTCAGGTTCGCCGCGCGGAGCTTCGCGACCGTCTCGCTCGAGATGGTGTCCGGGGCGAGGACGAGGTCGGGTTCGAGGGAGACGACCGTCTCGCGGTCGATGTAGGCGTCGCCGGTGCCGGAGACGTTCGTCCGGTTGCTCGCGCCGTCGAGGTAGTGCGCGTACTGCGTGACGCCGACGACCTGGTCGCGCGCGCCGATCTCCCACATCGTCTGCGCGGCGCTCGGGCTGAGTGTGACGACGCGTTCGGGCGTCTCGGTGACGGTCACGTTCTCGCCGGTCGCGTCGGTGACGGTGACCGGGAAGCTACACGTCGGCGAGTCGATCTGGCTGGCGTTCGACTGGGCGTGCGTGGTCCCAGTCGCCGCTGCTGCGGGTGCGGCCCCCGCTGAGAGAAGCAGGAAGACCGCGAGGATAGCTGAGAGTCGGTGTCGCATCGTCCCACCCAAGACGATATTACAATAAATATTTAGCTATCGAAAGTAGAGTTTAGTTCCGATGCGACCGGGGCTCAAAATCGGTAGCTGGACGCTCGCTCTCACGGCGCTCCTCGTCGTGACGGTGCTCGTGAGCGCCGGCATCGGGACCGTCGCCATCCCCGCGCTCACGGTCGCACGCGTCTGCCTCAACGCCCTCGTCGTCCCGACATCGCTCTCGGTCCACACCGGCGCCCTCGGGACGACGGGCGTCGTCCTCCCGACCGTATCAGTCGGCACCACCCACCTCTTCGACTTCCAGACGCCGGAGACGAGCCGCATCATCGTCATGACGATCCGCCTCCCGAGGATCGTCCTCGCGTCGCTCGTCGGCTTCGCGCTCGCCCTCGCCGGCACCGTCATGCAGGGCTTCTTCCGGAACCCGATGGCCGACCCCTCCATCATCGGCGTCTCCTCCGGCGCCGCCGTCGGCGCCGTCACCGTCATCACCGTCGGCGTCAGCTTCCCCTTCGGCCTCGGCATCCACGGCGCCGCGTTCCTCGGCGGCCTCCTCGCCGCGTTCGGTATTTACGCCCTCGGCACGCGCGGCGGGCGCACGCCCGTCACCACCCTCCTCCTCGCCGGCGTCGCCGTCGAGACCTTCCTCGGCGCCGTCATCTCGTACATGCTCGTCCAGAGCGGGAACGAGCTCCGCGCCGCGATGTACTGGCTGATGGGCCATCTCCAGAACGCGAGCTGGGGCGACGTCACCGCCACCGCGCTCACACTCCCGCTCCTCTTCGGTGTCCTCCTCGGCTATCGCCGCCACCTCAACGTCCTCCTCCTCGGCGAGCACGACGCGAAGACGCTCGGCATCGAAGTCGAGCGCACGAAACGCGTCCTCCTCGCCGTCTCCGCCCTCGTCACAGCCATCGCCGTCGCGGTCTCCGGCGTCATCGGCTTCGTCGGCCTCGTCGTCCCGCACGTCATGCGCTTGCTCGTCGGCCCCGACCACCGCATCCTCCTCCCGACGAGCGCGCTCGCCGGCGCGTCCTTCCTCGTCGCCGCCGACACCGTCGCGCGCTCCGGGCCCGCCCAGCTCCCCGTCGGCATCGTCACCGCCTTCGTCGGCGCGCCCTTCTTCCTCTACCTCCTCCGACAGCGCGAGGTGGCGGAGCTATGACGGACGCCCGAATCGACGTCGAGGACCTGCGCGTCGACCGTGGCGACCTCACCGTCATCGACGGCGTCGACGCGACCGTCGAGCGCGGGCGGTTCGTCGGCCTCATCGGGCCGAACGGCGCGGGGAAGACCACGCTCCTCCGCACGCTCGCCGGGACGCTCGCGCCGACCGCCGGCCGCGTTCGCGTCGCCGACCTCGACGTCCAGCGCGCGTCCGCACGCGACGTCGGCCGCCGCGTCGCCGTCGTCCCCCAGAACACCACCGTCGCCTTCGACTTCACCGTCCGGGACGTCGTCGCGATGGGGCGGATGCCGTATCATTCGATGTTCAAAGAGACCGACGACGCCGACCGCCGCGCCGTCGACACCGCCATGGAGCGCACGTCGGTCACGCAGTTCGCCAAGCGCTCCATCGACTCCGTGAGCGGCGGGGAGCGCCAGCGCGTCCTCCTCGCGCGTGCGCTCGCCCAGGAGACGCCCGTCCTCCTCCTCGACGAACCGACCGCGAGCCTCGACATCGACCACCAGATACACACGCTCGAACTCGTCCGCGAACTCGTCGAGGGCGGCAAGACCGCCGTCGCCGCCATCCACGACCTCGACCTCGCGGCGCGCTACTGCGACGACCTCCTCCTCCTCTCCGACGGGGGCGTCCTCGGATACGGCCCCCCCGAGGAGGTGCTCACCGCCCCGCAGCTCGCCGAGTCCTTCGACGCGAACGCCGCCGTCACCGGTGACACCGTCACCGGGACGCCCACCGTCACCGCGCTACCCGACGCGGGCGACGCCGAGGGCCGCGTGCACGTCGTCGGCGGCGGCGGCAGCGCCGGCCGACTCCTCTACGCGCTCACCGTCGCCGGCTACGACGTCAGCATCGGCGCGCTTCCCGAGGGCGACGCCGACCACGAGACAGCGCGCGCGCTCGACGTCCCGGCCGTCACCGTCCCGCCGTACACCGCAGTGGACGCCGCGACCGCCGAGCGAGTCGCGGCCCGCGTTTCCGAGGCGGACGTCACGGTCGTCACCGACGTCGACGTCAGCGACGGGAACCGCCGGACCCTCGACGCCGCCGCCCGCGCGGACGCACTCGTCGTCGTCGAGGGCCGCCCACCCGACGAACGAATCACCGACGACGCCCGTGAGAGCTACGAGCGCCTCCGCGCTCGCGGGCGCGTCGTCACTCCGGAGAACGCGCTCGACGCGGTCGCGGACGCCCTCGACGGCCCGACACCCAACCAGCGGCGCCCGATGGCCGACGACTGACGGGATGGGACCGATTCGAGGGATTACCGGGGAGAAAACGATACCGCGAGAGCGAACGGCGGACGCACGAGCACAGCGAGCGTGGTCGGTCGGTTCTAGACGGGCCGAGTATCGGGTCAGTCGCGGGTTCCCGACTCGAGGCGACGGACGTCAGCGAGCACGGCAGAGGCGGTCTCCGGGCCACCGGCACCGCGCCCCGAGACGTTCAGTCGGCCGGCGTTCGCCGTCTCGATCTGGACGATGTTCTCGGTGCCCGAGACTGCGAGCGAGGAAGTGCTCGGGACGATGCGGGGGCCGACGCGCACCGACCCGTCCACGACTTCGCCGATGAGGCGCACCGTCCGGCCGTCCTCGCTGGCCAACCGGAGCGCGCTCGTCGGGATGTCGGCGATGCCCTCCACGTCCGCGTCCGCGAGCGTGTACTCGCGCTCGCCCTGCGCGAGCACGTTCGCGACGATGACGCACTTGAGCGCCGCGTCCGTCCCCTCGACGTCGAAGGACGGGTCGGCTTCCGCGACCCCGAGGTCCTGGGCCTCCGCGAGCACGTGCTCGTAGCCGAGGCCTTCGACGGCCATCCGCGAGAGCACGAAGTTCGCCGTCCCGTTCAGCACGCCCCGGATGCCGGTCACGTGCGCCGGACCACAGTCCTCGATCGTCGAGAGGACCGGCATCGCACCGCCGACCGTCGCCTCGAAGCGGAGGCGCCCCTCGCTCTCGCGCTCCAGTTCCCGGACGTCCGCGTAGCGTTCGGCGACCGGGCCCTTGTTCGCGAGTACGACGTCCCGGTCGCGCTCGAAGGCGGCGCGAACGTGGTCGTACCCGGGTTGCGCGTCGCCGAGCGTCGTCGGCGTCGCCTCCACGAGGCAGTCGTACGCCGCGTCGAGCGCGTCCGCCGGGTCACCGCTCCCGACGCGCCCGTCCTCGCGCTTGCGGGCGAGCGCGGCCTCGACGTCGATTCCGGAGTCATCGGTGACCGCGCTGCGCGAATCCGCCAGCGCAGTGACGGTGTGACCGTACTCGCCGGCCAGCTCCGCGACCGACGCACCGACCGCGCCGGTGCCGATGATCGCGAGCCTCATACGCCACCCTCGTAGAGCGGCTCGATGACTTGGAGGTCCTTCTCGTCCGCGATCTCACGGAGCACCGAGAGCGTGCGCTCCGTCTCCCCCTCCTCGATTCCGAGGCGGAGGCGGCCGCTGGAGATGTCGCTCGACCCCTGCGGTGCGGAGAGTTCGAAGTCGGAGATGGTGATGTTCGTGTTCTCGCGGATCCGCGTGAGCGTATCCGAGAGCCCGGTGTCGACCAAGTCCCCGGAGAGGAGGACGGTGAGAGATTCGCTGTAGCGCTCCGTGCCGGCCTGAATGACGTTGATTCCCTCGGAGCGGAGTTCGTCGACGATCGCCTCGTAGCGCTCGGGCGTGGCTTCGAGGTCGACCTCGACGGGGATGTGGCCGCGCGGGGTCTTGTCGCCGCGCTCGTGGAAGATAGAGAGGAGGTTCCCGCCCTTCTCGCCGATGGGTCGGAGCGCGCGGAGGAGTTCACCGGGTTCGTCGACTAACTCGAGTCGGATCGTGTACGTGTTCGGCTCGTGGGTCTCACTCATCGACGCTCACCCTGTGCAAGAGGCAGTCACTCATTGTGCACTCATAAGTAGGGCCGGGCTTAAGAGTCTCGGTGTCCGCAGGACGGCGCCGACTAGGGCTTAGGCGTGCGTCTGTTGTTCGGCGAGTTTCGCCGCCAGCGAGTCCATCTCCGTGACGTCCTCGCTCGCGACTTGGAGCGCTTCGATGAGCGCGGCGAGCTTCCGCACCGGGATCTGGCCGGGGGCGTACTCGCTCGTGTCCTCCGCGAGCGGGGCGTACCCGAGCGCCGAGCCGTAGAGCGGGCCGACGACGCGGCTGTGGCTCCCCAGCCCACCCATCGCGATTCCCGCGACGTCGATCCCGTCGTTCGAGGCCGTGTTGATCGCCTTCAGGAGACGGAGCACGTCGTCGTGGTTCTGGGGGTACGTCGCGACCTTCGCGACGTCACCGTACTGCGCGCACTGCTCGATGATGGCGTCGAGAACGTCCTGCTCGGGCGTGTCGTCGAAGTCGTGGTGGGAGATGATGATGTCGACGTCGTTCTGCCGGAACTCATCGAGGATCCAGCCCATCCCACGGGCCGTCTCCAACTCGATGTCGACGAGCTCGACGGCGTCGAACCGGGAGGCCGCCGAGAGTCGGTCGAGGCGGCCCGTGTCGTTCGCCTCGCCACCGAACCACTTCGTGCGGTTCGTCGCGATGATCGGGAGGTCGCCGTCGTAGTCGGAGAGCTGGCCGATCGGGTCCTCGGCGCTGTCCATCCGGAACTCGACCACGTCGGCGACGCCGCGCGCGTCGACCTCTCGGCCCAGATCGTTCGTTGTTGCAGCGAGAGCGAACCCATCCAGTTTCATGGCACGCCGTAGCACCCCCGCAGGTATAAACCTTCCCAGAATCCGGAAAGAGGTGCACAGACGTGCTGCGTCGCCGCTCGGGGGCCGCAACCGGGGTACTGTGTGAGGGACGTCGCGCCGGTGACCGGCCCGCGCGTGAGCGGATTAGGTCGTCTTCTCGGTCACGTCGGAGAGCTGACCCGGGTCGAAGATGTCCGCTATCGAGCAGTCGAAATAGGCCGCGAGTTTGAACGCGAGTTCCAGGGAGGGGTCGTATCGCTCTCGCTCGATGGCGTTGATCGTCTGGCGGGTCACGCTGACGGCGTCGGCGAGGTCGCCCTGACTCAACTCCGCCGCTCGTCGTCGTTTCGGGATGTAGAATCAAGTGCCGGCAGCGATTGTCGAACGTATGGCCCTCCAACGCCGTCGCGTCCTCCGGACCGCAGGCGTCTCGACGCTCGCAGCGCTCGCCGGCTGTTCGTCCCTGAGCGGGCTCGACTCGGAGTCGTCGACCGAGACGTACGCACTTCACGTCGACTCGATCGACGCCTCGCCCGTCGAGTACGCACTCTACGAGCTCGACGAGAGCCCGCTCTTCGGCGACCCCGCTCGGACCGCCCTCGAGGCGGTTCTGCCGGACGGGCGGCACACGACGTACGGCTACACACCGCTCCCGGACGGCGGCTACGTCACCCACGAGAGCCGCTACTACCAGCTGTCGAACACCGTCACGGGCCGCGAGCGCATGGAGCGCACGCTCGTCCGCGCCGAGCGCGTCCCGAGCGACGACGTGCCGGCGGACCCGGTCCGCCTCGACTCACTCGACCGGCCGAGCGCACGCGTCGTCAAGATCCTGCACAGCCACACGCAGTCCGGTGGGGAGAGCATGACGGACCTCCTCCACGGGAGCGCGTATGTCCTTCGGCGGCCGGCCGAACGCCGGAGTCGCCTCGCGACCGGCGACCTCGACGGCCGCGTCGTGACGATGACCGACTCGGACACCTGGGCGTACCGACTCCACGTGACCCGGGAACCCGTCGTCGAGACCGCCTACACGGCGCTCGCCATCGAAGTCGCGGAGTCACGCGCCGCGTTCCGCGAGGTCGTCTTCGGCGCCCGAATCGACGTCGACCTCGCCCCGTCCGCCCTCCCGCCCGAAGCCCGTGACCGTCTCGTGCGGGCAATCGACCGCGGGGAGTACAGCGAGTCGGCCCCGCTCTCCGAGTCATTCGACACGCTCCTCGCGGAACTCGACCTCGCAGGCGTCGACGAGTCGGTGAACCGTCGCCTCCTCTGGTACGACGGCGACTTCTACCGCTACGCCCTCTACATCCAGCGGGACGAACACTAATGGCGCTCCATTCGGCGCCTTACGCACCGTCGACGTCGCCGCAGTAGCGCCGAACCGCGTACCACGAGAGCGCCACCAGAGCGGCGGCGACCCCCATCGCGAGGTGGCCACGGATTCGCGGAAAGAGCGTGTTGATGGCGAGAGTCGCGGCGACGAGCACGACCGCCACGACCAGCCACTCCGAAACCGCCCGTATCACTGGTCGGTCAATCGGCCGCCGCCGCAATAGTGGTTTGCGCTAGGGCGACCACTGCGTCACACCCCGCTCGCCGGCCGAACACCGCCCGAATCTGCACGTCGGGGGTCACGCACGGCGCCGAGCGCGGGCATCGCGCACGACGAGCGCGCCGACACCCGATGCGCTCTTTGCGGAGCCACCGAAACCCCCGGGTATGGAGACCGTGACCGTCACCCGCGAGGTCGAGGCGTCGCCCGAGCGCGTCCGCGACGCCATCTCGGACGTCGAGTCGTTTATGCTGGCCGCCGGCTTCGACGAGGTGCACGTCGAGGGCGACGGCTTCCGGCTCGTCAATCAGGTCGGGCTCTTCGAGATCGAACTCGATCTCGTCGTCGAGGACCGCGCGGACGCCGCGCTCGCCTACCGCCAACGCGACGGCATCTTCCGAGAGATGGAGACCGTCTACACGGTCGAGGAGACGGCGGACGGGACGCGCGTCGAGGCGACGACGGAGTACGCGCTCGCCGCGAAACTCGTCGGCCCGGTCTTCGACGGGACGGTCGTGAAACGCCAGCGCCGCAAGGAACTGAACGCGCAGTTCGACTCCCTCGAAGACCTCTGAATCGCTGAGTCGGCGCCTCAGGCGGTCGCCTCCTCGATGGCGCGTTCGAGGTCGGCGAGGATGTCCTCGGGGTCCTCGATGCCGACGGAGAGCCGGACCATATCGGGGGTGACGCCCGCCGCGTCCTGTTCGGCCTCGGTGAGTTGCTGGTGGGTGGTGCTCGCGGGGTGGATGATGAGCGTCTTCGCGTCGCCGACGTTCGCGAGCAGCGACGCGAGGTCGGCGTTCTCGACGGTCGCGCGCGCGGCGTCGTAGCCCGCCTTCAGCCCGAACGTGATCATGCCGCCGTACCCGCCCTCCAGGTATTCGCTCGCCGTCTCGTGGGTCTCGTGGTCCGCGAGCCCGGGGTAGTTCACCCACGCGACCTCCTCGTGGTCGCTGAGGTAGTCGGCGACGACTTCGGCGTTCTCGCAGTGGCGCTCCATTCTCAACGGTAAGGTCTGGACGCCTTGGAGGGTCTGCCACGCGTCGAACGGCGACTGCTGGTTCCCGAGGTCGCGGAGGCCGCGCGCGATGGCGGCGTACGTGAACGCGGCGTCGCCGAAGCGCTCCGCGAAGTTCACGCCGTGATACGCGGGATTGTCCGCGCCGACCTCGGGATACGTCTCCGAGTGCGCCGCCCAGTCGAAGCTCCCGGCGTCGACGAGCGCGCCGCCGACCGTCGTGCCCGCGCCGTGGAGCCACTTCGTCGTGGAGTGCCAGACGATGTCCGCGCCGTGCTCGATGGGGTTGCAGAGGTACGGCGTCGCGAACGTGTTGTCCACGATGAGCGGGACGTCGTGGTCGTGGGCGACGTCGGCGATGGCCGCGATGTCCGGCGTGACGAGCGCGGGGTTGCCGATGGACTCGAGGAGGACGAACGCGGTGTCCTCGTCGATGGCGTCCCGATAGGCCTCGACGTCGAGCGTGTCCACGAACTTCGTGGTGACGCCGCGGCGCTCGACGGTGTGCGTGAGGTAGGTGTAGGTGCCCCCGTAGAGCGCGGACGCGGAGACGACGTTGTCGCCGGCCTCCGCGAGGATGAACGTCGCGAGGTTGAGCGCCGCCATCCCCGAGGACGTCGCGACGGCGCCGACGCCGCCCTCGAGCGCCGCGAGGCGCTCCTGAAGGACGTCGACGGTGGGGTTCATCAGTCGCGAGTAGATGTGCCCCGGCTTCTCAAGGGCGAACTGCCCCGCGGCGTCCTCGGCGTCGTCGAACTCGTAGGACGTCGTCTGATAGATCGGCGTCGCGCGCGCCCCGGTCGCGGGGTCGGGTTTCGCGCCCGCGTGTACGCTCTCGGTTCCCAGTCCCCGCTCTCGGTCGGCGTTATCGTCTGCCATACCTCGGCAATTCGACGGTGACGGTAAAAGCGTATCGTGCGTTCCCCGTTTCTGGTATCGGCGCGCGCTCAGTCCTCGAGCAGGTCGGCGCGCTCCGCGAACTCGGCGATGACCGTCGCTTCCGCGCGGTGGAGGGTCTCGCTGCACGTCGATTTCGCGATGCCGAGTTCGTCGGCGACGTCGGTGAGCGTCGCGTCGCGCGGCGTCTCGTAGTAGCCGACGGCGACCGCGGTCGCGAGGACGTCGCGCTGGCGCTCCGTGAGCGGGGCGTCGCGCTCGTACTGCTCGTCGCGGATGCGTTCGAGCGTGAAGTCGATGCCGAACGCGCTGAACTGGTCGCGGAGCGCACCGAGGCGCTCGCTCGGCGCGCGCAGCGTCCACGTCGCGGCGCCGTCCCGTATCTCGAAGGGGAACTCGAGGGGGACACCGGACTCCCGGAGCGGGAGCAAGAGCACCGGGTCGGCGGTCTCGAACTGCAACAGCACGTCCTCCTCGCCGTCGTAGAGCGTCGTGACGTCCTGAATCGTCTCGTGCGCCGTCATCGCGTCGCGGATCGCGTCCGAATCGGTGCCGTCGTCGAGTTCGAGGAGGCCGACGCCCGTCTCCTCGTCCGCGAACGCGGTGAGCACGCGGAACGTGTCCGCCGCGAATCGACGCGAGACGTCGCCGATCCAGATGCCCTCGGGAACGGTGACGGTGAGTTCGGCGCGCGGCATACCACCCGGTTCGTGAGCGGACCGTAAGTGGCTAGCGCTCGCTCCCGCGCGCTGGGAGTGCTCACGGCCCGCGAGCCATGGTGAGGCTCTCGGCGGTCTTCGCGGCGAAGAACGCGACGGTGCCAGCGACGGCGCCGGCGTCGAGGTCCGCGAGCGCGCAGGCGACCGCGAACACGACGATACCGACGGCGACGGGGAGGCGGTTGCGGGCGACGCGCTGGACGCGAGCGGCAGTGGCGGTCATCGACGCCGACTCGGCGCGCCGCGCGGAGAGGGGTTTCCCCGAACTCGTTCGGGACGGCGCGTAGGTGACGGGCGCTCGAAGACGCGGGTATGCTCCCCGGGAACCTCGACGTCGACACCGACGTCCAACCGCCGATGCGGCTGCCGCTCGGCCACTTCGTCGTCGCGCTCGGCGCGCTCTGCGTCGCGGTGCTCGTCGGCCTGACGCGCGGTGACGCGCTGTTCGCGCCCGCCGCCGGCCTCGCGCACGTCCACCTCGTGCTCGTCGGCTGGATCTGTCTCACCATCGCCGGCGCGATGACGCAGTTCGTCCCCGTCTGGTCGGGCGTCCGCCTCCACTCGACGCGGCTCGCCGGCGCCCAACTCGCCCTGCTCGCGGGCGGCCTCACGGGGTTCGCCGCCGCGCTTCTCACCGGTGCGTTCGCGCCCCTCCCCGCGTTCGCGGCGGCGATGCTCCTCGGGTTCTGGGTCTTCGTCTACAACATCGCTCGGACGCTCGCCCGCGCCCGCCCGTTCGACGTCACCGAACGCCACTTCGCGTACGCGCTCGCGTCCTTCCTCGCCGTCTCCGCGCTCGGCGTCTCGCTCGCCGTCGGCTTCACCCACCCCGACCTCCTCTCCGTGAGCCGCGTGGCACTCCGGGGTTCGCACGTCGCGCTCGCGCTCTTCGGCGCCGTCCTCTGCACCGTCTTCGGCGCGCTCTACCAGCTCGTCCCGATGTTCGCCCAATCGGACCTCGACGCGCTCGACCGGCGCCTCCAGCGCCTCGAGGAGGCCGTCTACCCGCTCGGAGTCGCCCTGCTCGCGGCGGGGCGCCTCGTCGAAGTCGCACCGCTCGCCCGCCTCGGCGGCCTGCTCGTCGTCGGCGGCGTGCTCGCCGTCGCCGTCGTGCTCGCGCGCCGCCTCGCGGCCGCCACCGTCTCGTGGGGGCCGATGCTCCGCCGATACGCCGTCCTCCCGGTCGCGATGGGCGCGTGGGCGGCGTGGACGCTCCCCGTCTGGCTCGCCCGCCCGCTCGCCTACGACGCCGCCGTCGGCGCGCCGGGGTCGTTCTCCCTGCTCGTGCTCGGCGTCGTCGGCTTCGTCGTCCTCGGCACCCTCTACCACGTCGTCCCGTTCATCGTCTGGGTGCACCGCTACAGCGACCGCCTCGGCTTCGAGGCCGTGCCGACCATCGACGACCTCTACGTCGCGCGCGTCGCGAACGTCGATTTCGCGCTCCTCCTCGCCGGCACGGGACTGCTCGTCCTCGATGCCGCCGTCTCGCTCCCCGCACCGCTCGGCCGTGCGGGCGACGCGCTCGTCGCGGGCGGCGTCGCGCTCGCCGTCGCGAACCTCCTGCTCGTCGTCTGGCGACACGCCGTCGCGCCCGCCGTGGGCGCCCGTCTCGGGTCGCTCGCGGGCGAGTGAAACCGCGAGTGCTCCGTTTTCGAACTTATTCCTCGGCGTCGAACAGCGCGCGCACCCGCTCGGCGTCGGCGGGGTCGTCGGCTTCCCTGACGGCGCGCTCGGGCGCCTCGAGCAGTTCCTCGACGAGTCGGTCCGCGAGTTCGTCGAGGACGCGCGCCCGCTCCGCCGTGAGCGCGTCCCGTGCCTCGAGACGCGAGCGCGCCCGCTCGAGTTGCGCGTCCCGGATCGCCGCCGCGCGCTCAGCGATGTCGCGGCGCGTCGCCTCGCGCTCGTCGGTCGCTCCCGCGTCGCTTCCGTCGCGTGAGGCCGCCTCGCTCATAGCTCCACCTCCGCCGGCGACTGGTCCGGCATCGGGCCGTCGTACCCCTCGGGTTCGTACGCGCAGAGCGGGTCGCTCGCGAGCGGGTCGCCCGCCGTCGCGTAGGCGCGCGAGCGACTGCCGCCGCAGACGTTGCGGAACTCGCAGGCCCCGCACTTCCCCGTGAGGGCGTCGGGGTCGCGAAGCGACTCGAAGAGCGCCGAGTCCCGATAGAGGTCGACGAGCGACTCCTCGCGGACGTTCCCCGCCGACTCGGGGAGGAAGCCCGACGGGTAGACGTCGCCGACGTGGCTGACGAACGCGAAGCCGTCGCCCGCCGTGATGCCGGTCCGCCGACCGATGCCGTCGCGGGCGGGCGACGCGGTGCCGCCCTCGGCGCGCTTCTGCTGGAGGGCGACCCGCCGATAGTGCGGGGCTTCGGTCGTCTTCACGCCGAACGGTGCGTCGTCGGCGACGTCGACGAGCCACTCCATGACGCCCTCGGCGCGCTCGGGGTCGATCGGGTCGAGGACGCGCCCCCGGCCCACGGGAACGAGGAAGAAGACCGACCAGAGCACCGCGCCGAGGTCGGCGACGAGGTCGCGGATAGCGGGGAGGTCCCCGACCGTCTGCGCGCAGACGGTGGTGTTGATCTGGAGCGGGAGGCCGGCGTCGCGCGCGGCGCGCGCGGCCTCGACGGTGGAGTCGAAGCTCCCCGCTTCGCCGCGAAACGCGTCGTGGGTCGCCGCGCTCGCGCCGTCGAGGCTGAGCGCCATCCGCCGGAGGCCGGCGTCCGCGAGGTCGGCGACCCGCTCGCGGGTGAGCGACTCGGTGCCACTCGGCGTCATCGTCATTCGGAGGCCGTTCTCGACGCCGTACTCGACGAGGTCGACGGTGTCGTCGCGGGCGAGCGGGTCGCCACCGGAGAGCACGACGAGTTGGCCGTCGCCGAACGCGCGGGCGTCGTCGAGGAGCGCCTTCCCCTCGGCGGTGGTGAGTTCGTCCGGGTGGCGCGCCGGCTGGGCGTCCGCCCGACAGTGCTCGCAGGCGAGCGCGCACGCCTGCGTGACCTCCCAGATGCAGACGAACGGCCGCTGGCTCGTGTCGACGTCGCTCGGTCGCATACTCGTGGGGTGGGCGTCCGCACCCGAGTAGCCCGTCCCGAACACGTTCGGGGATACGGTTTGCTCCCCGGAGCCGATACACACAGGTATGGTTGACGCGACCGCCCTCGACGACGCCGTCAGCGAGACCGACGTGCCCACGGACCGGCCGCGCGAACGCCTCGACGCCCGCGAACTCCCGCCGCCCGAGCCGCTCACGGAGACGCTCGAGCGACTCGCCGACTTCGACGACGAGCGCGTCCTCGTGCAGGTGAACGACCGCGCGCCCCAGCACCTCTACCCGAAGCTCGACGACCGCGGCTGGGCGTACGAGACCGTCGAGGCCGACGACGCCGTCGTGACCGTCGTCTGGCGCCCGTGACGATGGACGGCGCGTACGCGCGCCGCGACCCGGAGCGGACGCGGGCCGAGGAGCGCGCACCCCCGGAATCCCGGGACGGCGGGGTCGAGCCGTCGCCGCGCGAGGTGACGGCCGCGCTCGACGACGCGGACTGTCGCGCGATGCTCGCGGCGCTCGAGGAGGCGAAGACGGCGCGCGAGCTCCGCGAGGAGTGCGACGTCCCCTCCTCGACCGCCTACCGGAAGCTCGACCGGCTGAGCGACGCCGGCCTCGTCACCGAGCGCGTGACGCTCGACGATGGCTACCAGCAGGTCACGCGCTACGTCCGCGCGTTCGACGCCGTGCGCCTCAGCGCCGACGCGGACGGGTTCAGCGTCGACATCGAGGTGCGCGAACAGGCCGTCACCGACCGCCCCGTGGGACCGCACTCGCCCACCGACCCCTGAGCGTCCCGGCACGCGAACACGTTCGGGGGGACGGTGAACCGTCCGGCGTGCGTTCGCTCACGTATGCCCGACGTCCAGACGCTCGCCGACCTGACCGAGGAACCGCACGCCACCGTCTTCGCGGACGCGCCCCGGACCGTCCGGCTCTCGCTCGACGCCGGCGAGTCGCTCCCCGAGCACGACCACCCCGGCGTGGACGTCCTGCTCGTCGGCCTCGAGGGCCACCTCACCGTCGAACTCGACGGGGACCCCCACGACGTCCGGGGCGGCGACGTCCTCCGCGTCGCGGGCGAGCACCGCATCGAACCGCGCGCCCGCGACGACAGCACCGCGCTCGTGGTCCTCGCGCCACGGGAGGGCGACGATGCGTAGCTTCTTCGGCGGCGGGGGCGCCGACGAGGCCTTCGACGATCAGGGGTCGTTCGTCCCCGCCAACATCCCCGACCCGGGGCCGTTCCTCGACGACGCCGAGGTGCTGACCGGGGACGACCACGTCGCCGTCCACGAGACGGCGCGCGAGTGCTTCGAGGAGCGCGGCGTCTACGACGTGACGTTCGGCTACAACCTCGCGCGCCTCAACCTCGACCAGCGCCACCCCGACGCGGGGTTCCGGTACGGCGTGGACGGCGACGACCTGCGCGCGGAGTTCACGCCGACGACCGAGTTCTGCCCGCAGAGCGACACCCTCACCGTCGGCGCGTTCCGCGCGTGGAACGGCCTCGAAGAGCGCCACGACTACGAGCTCGTGCGCGTCCGCGTCGCGCCCAGCCACCAGCGCGCCGACGCCGTCAACGACCGCCTCGCCGCCCTCGAAGACGCGTACGTCGAGACGGGCGAACTCCCCGACGCCGAGACCCCGGACCCGAACGGGGGCGCGGGCGACGACTCACTCCCGTTCTGAGCCGCGCTGTTGAGAGCGTTAGCAGGGGATAGCTCCTACGTTGTCACAACTGCGACGGCGTTGAAGAAGGTGAACAGGACGACGAAGGCAAGTATGGCACTGACGACGGTCCGTCGGGGGTGCTCACGTCGGTACTTCCCGGCAAGGCCGTAGGGGATACCCAGTCCGAGCGTCACCGCGAGGAACATCGCGATGTTTCGGACGAGCTCGACGACGACACCCGGATAGCCACCGGACGCACCCATCGTCGCCAGAAACCCGACGAAGGCTGTAACAGCGACACTCAACCCTCCCCAGACGGCTAATAGGGCGACTTCCCACCACACGACTAATTCCGCGAATCCGACATACGCGACGAGTGAGATCACGAGCGGGAACACGAAGATCGTGAATAGCTCGAGGTTCCCACTCCGAAGCGGAGAGCTGGGAACGTTCGCGACTAAGAGAGCGAGTCCCAGGATGGTTAATCCGACCAGTACTCCCGAAAGCGTCCGGGTATCGGCCGTTCGTGTGGAGGGCGCCATATCGGAACATGTGCTTCAATATGGTAAATGTCTTATGTGACTCAGAGTACTGGAACGATACATTCGCCCGTCGAAGTACGTACGCCTACTCGACGCGCACGCGGACGACGTGCCCGCCGCAGCCGCACTGCTCGACGTACTCGTAGTCGACGGCGTCGCCGAACGCCTCCTCGAGCGCGTCGTAGAGGTACGTCTCCGGGTGGCCCTGTTCGGCGTGCGTCACGAGGTTCACGTGGTAGCCCGAGGCGGTCTGCCGGACGGCGTCGCGGGCGTCGTCGAGGAGGCGCTCGCGGTCCGACTCGTACTCGGGGTGTTCGAGGTTCGCCGACCACGAGTTCCGATGCGTCTCGTCGGTGACGGCCTCGGCGTCGTGCGAGTGGCTCATGCGTGTCGTGGGAGGCACGCAGGAGAGAAGAACGGCGTCCCGAACGGGTTCGGGACGTTAGTCGTCGTCGGATTCGGCGCCGGCGCCCTCGTCGAAGATGCGCCGCGAGATGACCGTGCCGTCGGATGAGGCGGCCGTCGGGTCGCGGCGGACGAAGCGCTTCTTCAGGACGTCGTAGGAGAAGAGCGCGGTGCCGAGGATGAGGAGGACGTCACCGGGGAGGCGCGCCCAGAAGAGCGTCTGGATGATGTCGCGGCTGTAGAAGGCGACCGAGCGCGCGGCGTCGTAGTTCGCCGTGAAGACGGTCTCGAGCTGGAGGAATCCGACGGGGACGTCGCCGATGAACACCATCCACGCGAGGCCGACGTTCCACAGCCAGAACGCGCGCCGGAGGTTCGTGCCGTCCCACTTGCCGCGCTTCGTGGTGAACTGCAGGACGTAGACGGCGAGGCCGAGCGCCAAAAATCCGAACGCGCCGAACATCGACGCGTGGGCGTGCCCGACCGTGAGGAAGGTGCCGTGCTCGTAGTAGTTGACCAGCGGGAGGTTGATGAAGAAGCCGAGGACGCCCGCACCGACGAAGTTCCACACCCCCGAGGCGACGATGAACATGAACGGGAGCGTGTAGGGGAAGGACTCGCCGGCGTCGCGCATCGCGCGGTACTCGCCGATGGCCTCGAAGAGGATGAACACCAGGGGAATGAACTCGAGCGTGGAGAAGACGCTCCCGATGGGCACCCAGTAGTCGGGGAGGCCGATCCACCAGTAGTGGTGGGAGACGCCGATGACGCCCGCGCCCATCACGAGGAGGGCTTCGAGCATGACCGCCTTCTCGGCGCTCCGACGCGAGAGGAGGTTCATCGCGACGAGCGCGACGGCGACGACGGCGACGACGAAGAACTCGAAGGCGCCCTCGACCCACATGTGGACGACCCACCAGCGCCAGAACTCCGTGACGACCATCGTCGTCTGCGGCGTGTAGAACATGCTCGCCGTGAACAGCAGGCCGATGGAGCCCCCGGCGTAGATAATCATGTGCGCGAGGCCGAAGCGCGACTCCCGACTCAGGAGGGGCTTGAAGCCGCGCGCGACGAGCGCCGTCCAGAGCGCGAACCCGACGAGGAGGCCGACCTGCCAGAGGCGTCCGACCTCCAAGTACTCGAGGCCCTCGTTCCCGATGATCCACCAGAGCGCGCCCTCGATGTAGCCCTGCGAGCCGAGCCAGATGCCGAGGAGGCCGCCGACCACGACGACGAACAGCGCGCCCAGCAGGACGTGGACGTAGCGCTTCTGGTTCGCGGGTTCGCGGCCGGTGAGCAGCGGCGGGAGGAAGAGGCCGATACCGAGCCAGAGCGTCGCGATCCAGAGGATCGCGAGGTCGATGTGCCACGCCTTCGTGATGGCGAACGGGAGCGCCGAGAGCGCGTCGACGCCGAGCGCGCTCGCGAGCCCGTAGAAGCCGCCGCGCTCGATGTAGTAGTGCGCCATCAACCCCCCGAGCAGCGTCTGCGCGAGGAAGAGGACGGCGGCGACCGGGACGAAGCGCGCGGCCGCGAACTGACTCGGCGTGAGCGTGACGTCGGCGGGGTCGGGGACGTCGACGCCCTCGGCGTCCGGTTCGGGGAGTTCGACGGCGCTGTAGAGCCAGATGCCGAGGCCGCCCCCGCCGACGAGGAGCACCATCGCGACGACGCTCCACGTCAGCGCGCTCACGGGCGCGTCGTTCCCGGCGCCGGGCGCGTACGGCCAGTCGTTCGTGTAGGAGTGCGCGGTCCCGGGGCGGTCGATCGCGGAGAACATCGCCGTCCAGACCGCGAAGTCCGCGAAGCGCCGGGCGTCCTCGGGCGTCGAGACGAAGCCGGCGGGGATGCCGGCCTCGCGGTCGCCGTCGTGGTACTGCTCGACGTACGACTCGCGGACCTCACCGTAGGCGTACGCCTCGGCGGCAGTGAGTTCGAGCGTCTCGCCGAACTCGCCGTCCGAGAGCTGGCGTTCGACGACGTCGTTCACGGCGGCCTGCTCGGCCTCGTCGAGGGCGGCGTACGACGACGCGCCGTAGCGCTCGCGCGCGACGTACTCACGCATGTTCGTCGTGAGTCTGTCGAGCGCGTCCGCCGTGTAGTCCGCGCCGAAGTACGCGCCGTTCCCGAGGATCGAGCCGTGATTCATCAGGCTGTTCTGCTGGAAGACCGCTTTCCCGGCGACGATGTCGTCGTTCGTCGCGATGACGTCGCCGTCGGGACCGACGACCTCCGCGGGCCGCTGTGGCGACTGTTCGTACGCGAGGTACGCCCCCGCACCCATCACGATCAGGTTGAAGACGAACGCCACGACGAGGGCCTTCGCCAACGTCTCTCTGCGTATGAGCATCTCGTTCGGCGGTTCGTCGCCCCCGCACTACTTGGTGGCGTCGAACACGTTCGGGAGAAGCGACACGCCCGACGTGTCCCTAGTACACGACGATGCCCCCGACGGAACGCGTCCTCGACGTCCGCGAGCACGACGGCGAACCGTTCGACACGATCACCGACGCGCTCGACGACCTCTCCGACGAGGACTCCCTCCGGCTCGTCAACAGCTTCGAGCCGGTGCCGCTCTACGGCGTCCTCGAGTCGCGCGGGTTCACGCACGAGACGGAGCAGGTGGGCGAGGACGAGTGGCACGTGCATATCGAGCACGAGGGGTGAGCCGAACGCGTTCGGGAGAAGGGCTACCCCGGTGCCGGGCCGAGTACGACACGTATGAGTGAGACGACACTCGACGTCCGGGACGTCCCGCCGTCCGACCGCCACCCGAAGATCCACGACGCCTTCGAAGAGCTAGACGCCGGCGACGTCCTGACCATCGTCAACGACCACGAGCCGAAACCGCTCTTCTACGAGTTCCAGGCGGAAGTCGAGGCCTTCGACGCCGACGGCTACGCCGTCGAGAAGCGCGGCCCGGGCGAGTTCGCCGCGCGCTTCCCGAAGCAATAACGCCCCGCACCCAACCTGTTCTTTTCGTCCCCGATAGCGACGCGGAGCGCCGCGTCAGTGCTCCAGCACCGCGTCGAGGACCTTGCGCTGTGCCGCCGCGAGGTGCTCGGTGAACGTCGAGGCGCTGATGTCGAGCGCGTCCGCGACGTCGTTGGCGTTCGCGCCCTTCGGGTGCTCGAAGTACCCGAGGTCGTGCGCCGTCCGCAGGACCTCGCGCTGGCGCTCGGTCAGCCGACTCCGGTCGACGAAGACCGGGTCGCTCGACGTGCCCCCCTCCGAGCGCACGAGCTTGCGGAGACGCACGCCGCCGAACTCCTCACGCAACTCCGCGACGACGTTCTGGACGGTGTCGAGCGACGCCGTGTGAAAGGAGAGCGAGAGCGTCCCCCCCGCCGCACGCACGTCCACGACCGGGGTGCCGAACGACTCGACGCGGTCGCAGACACAGCCCCGGTCGCGCGAACGGCGGACGCGGTAGACGTGGCCCGTGTCGTGCTCGGCGACCTCGGTCGCATTCCCCGGTTCGGGGAGGGCGTGCTCGGCGGTGAACTCCTCGGCGATGCGGCCCTCGTCGTCCGTCACGGACGCGCGCGTCACGGACGAGATAGCGGTGGCGTCCGTGGAGGCGTCCGCGACCGGGCACGCGCCCGGATCGGCGACGTCGAGTTCGACCCAGAGTTCCGCGCTCATACGTGGGTCTTCTGCGTCGCCCGGGATGGGACCAGTCCCGAACGTGTTCGCCCCCGGGCGCTACGGGCGGACGGTGCGGGCGAGCCACGTCTCGGGGTTCTGCCGGCGCACCTCGAAGCGCTCGGGCGCGTCGCCGTCCGCGAGGTCGCCGAGGAACGTTCGGACGGGCGTCGGGTCGCGGTCGCTCGCGACGACGAACTCCTCGCCGGCCTCGAGGGCCCCGAACGCGTCCGCGACCGCGTCCCGGCGCTCGTCGGCCGGAACGCCCCGAAGGTCGACGCCGCTCTCCGGGAGGTCCACCGACCAGACCGCGTCGTAGCGCTCCTCGACGGCGTCCGCGAGGTCCGCGACCGGGTCCGGTATCGCGGCCGGTGTCGGCGTCTCCTGGAGCGCGGGCGTGAACGGGAGGCGCGCGAGCGCCGGCGTGTCGAGGCGCTCCGCGGGCGGGGTGTCGCCCGCGAAGAGGTCGTGGTCGTGGTCGCAGCGCTCGCAGGTGAACCCCGCCATGTTGACGGCCGTCCCGAGCACGGGCACGTCGTTCTCGCGGAGGAGCTCGACCGTCTTCTCGGTGTCCGAGAGCGCGGAGTGGAACGGCGTCGTGACGACGACGGCGCCGTCGAGCGACACCTCCTGCAGCGTCGTGAGCACCACGTCGCCCGTCCCCGGCGGGAGGTCGACGACGAGCGTGTCGGTGTTCGTCCACGCGGTGTCCGCGAAGAGGTCGCTGACCGCGTCGTGCGCCATCGCGCCGCGCCACGCGAGCGGCGCGCCATCGGAGAGCAGGCCGACGCTCATCACCTCCAGGCCCTCGGAGCGGACGGGGCGCGGGGCGCCGTCCTCGGTAGCGTGAACCGGCCCGGAGACGTCGAGCAGCGCGGGGACGTTCGGCCCGTGGATGTCCGCGTCGAAGAGCGCGACGTCCTCGCCGTCCGCGGCGAGCGCGCAGGCGAGTTGCGTCGCGACGGTCGACTTCCCGACGCCGCCCTTCGCGCTCGCGACGGCGATGACGCGCTCGAACGCGTCGGTCCCCGTCGCCTCCGGGTCGCTCGTCAGCGCCGCCCGGTGGACGGTGACCGAGTCGACAGCGGGGACGTCACGAACGGCGCTATCGACGGCGGTCGTGACCTCCCTGATGGTTCCCGCGTCGAGCGTCGCAGCGTCGAGGCCGACGCTCGCGACGCCGCCGTCCAGCGTGGCGCGCTGGACGAGGCCGGCGTCGATGACGTCCACGTCGGCGTTCGGTTCGCGCACCTGCCGGAGTGCGGGTTCGAGGCGGTCGTCGACGGCGGTCGCGTCGTCGCGCGTGGTGTCGTCTGGAGTCATAGGTTCGGGCGTCGGTTGAGTCGGTCGTCGCTGGTCGTGTCGTCGGTGTCGCGCTCGCTCGACTGGACGAACTGCCGGCGGAACCGGCCGGCGTCGACGTCGAGCGCGTTCGCGGCGGTCTTCGCGACGACGCCGACGTCGTCGCGGGCGAGGTCCTCGAGCGCCTCGGTGGCGCGCTCGTCGTCGATGCCGCCGAGGAGGTGGGCGACCCACTCGCGGACGCGCTCGCTGTCGTCGTCGGCGGCGTCGAGGAGCGCGGGGAGGGCGCCCTCGCCGCGGAGCTTGAACAGCGAGACGAGCGCGTTGCGCCGGACAGCGTGGTGGGGGTCGTCGAGCGCGGCCTCGAGGCGCTCCGCGTTCGCCGCGCGGTCCACGTGGTCGAGCGCGACGAGCGCTTCGGCGCGGACCCACGGGTCGTCGTCGGCGGCCGCGTCCCGCGCGACGGCGTGCGCCGTCTCGCCGCCGAGTTCGCCGAGCGCTTCGACGGCGAACTGCCGGACGTCGGCGTCCGAGTCGTCGCGGGCGGCGTCAGCCAGCGCCGCGACCGCAGCAGCATCGAACGACCGCTCGGCGAGCGCGAGCGCGGCGCGACGCCGCTCCGTCTTCGCGCCCTCGCGGAGGTCCGCGACGAGGCCGTCGTGACCGGCGTCGGCGACCGGGTCGGTGTCGGCGGCCGTGAGCTCCCCGGGGTCGGCCGTGCCGATGGTGACGTCGTCGCGGCTCACCTCGATGTCCTCGAGCGCCTCGATCTCGGTGTCGAGGCCGGGGCTTCGCTCAGGGTCGAGCTGCGGGTCGGCGGGGCCGTCCGGGTTCGGGTCGGCGAGGCCGGCGTCGTGCTCGTGGTCGTGGCCGCCGCAGCCACAGTCCCCGCCGCAGTCGTCGCTCACGTCGCCTCACCTCCGAGGAGGAGGGCGACGCCGAGCGCGGCGGCGAGCGCGCGCGACACCGTCACGGGGACGGCGGCGACACAGAGCAGGAGCGCACCGCACGCGGGGACGAGCGCGCGACGGCGGGCGGTGGCGACGGTCGCCGCCGCGAGGGCGCCGAGGCCCGCCGAGAGCGCGCCGAGGGAGGCACCGACCGCGCCGCCGCCGACGAGCGCGATTGCGCCGGCGACGTAGGGCATGCTCGCGCCGGCGGCGTGAACGACGCCCGCGAGCGCGATGCCGAGCGCCCAATCGACCACGCGGGCGTCCGCCGCGAGGCCGGCCGCGACCGCCGCCGCGAGCGTGAGGAGCGTCCCGACCTGTCGGCCGGCGGGCGACGCGACGCCGACGCTCGCGGCGAGCGCGACGATGAGCGCGGCGACGGCGAGGGCCGCGAGGAGCGGGCGGCCGAGGAGCGGGACGACGCGCGTCGGGCGAGCGCGAGCGAGGCGGCGCCACGCGACGACGGCGCCGGAGAGCACGACGCCGGCGGCCGCCGGAGCGTACGCGGCGTCCGCGACGAGCGCGAGCGGCGCGAACACCGCGAGGCCGAGGAGGGCGACGCGCTCGACGCGGTCCGTCGTCGCGAGCGCGAGCGCGAGCGCCGCGAGCGCGGGGCCGAGCGTCCCGACGACGACGGCCGCCTCGTGGCCGCCGGCGAGCGACGCGAGCGGCGACCCGGGGACGTTGCGCGCGACGCGGAGCGCGAACGGGACGGCGGCCGCGAGGAGCGCGACGACCGCGAGCGCGGGCTGCCACGCCCCGTGCGTGCCGTCCGCCCGCTCCAGCGCGGCGGCGAACCGCGTGGGCACGGCGGCGCGACTCACGGGACCTCACCCCGCTCGCGGCGCTCGCCCAGTTCGGCGGCGTCGGCGGCGACGAGCGCGTCGAGGAAGCGCCCGAGCGTCCCGTAGACGCCGGTGTCGTACTCCGCGTCGAGCGCGTCCGCGACCCCTTCGGCGAGGACGCCGAGGTGGCGGTCGAGGAAGTCGAGGCGGGCGCCCGCCGCGCCCTCGTCGGGGTCGAGCGCCGCGCGTCGCGCGAGGTAGCCCGCGAACGCGAGTTCGAGGCGGAGGTTGTCGTGGTTGTCGCGCGCGTCCTCGTCGACGGAGAGCCCGTAGTAGTCGTAGGCGCGCGCGAGGTCGACGTTCACGTCGCCCCACGAGACGTCCGAGCGGTACTCGACCTCGTAGAGGGGAACGGGCGGGCCGCTCGTGGCGAGCGAGCCGTCCGTGCGGTCCTCGTACTCGGCGAACCCGACCGCGAAGAGGTCGTTGTAGCGCGCGGCGAGCGCCTCGTACTCCTCGTCCGTCGTGAGCTCGGGGACGTCGACGTCGAGCGCCGTCCGGTCGAGGAGGCGGCGACACGTCACCTCGAACGTCCCGTCGCGGAGGTCGCGGTGGAGGGGTTCGTCCGGGTGCTCGAACGCCCGCGCGAGCAGGCGGTAGAGCTCGCCGCGCGCGGCGGCGTCCGCGTCGAGGTCGGCGGGGTCGATACGGTCGGCTGCGTCCGTCGTGGTGGTGGCGTCGGTGGATGTCATCGGTCTCAGTTTCCTCCGTCGTCGTCTCTGGCTCGCCGGACGCCCTCGACCGTCATCGCGACGACGAGGACGACCGCGAGACCCGCGATTCCCCAGAGGATGGTCTCGTAGGGCGGGCCGCCGTCGTCGGGCGCGAACGGCAGGTAGTACCACTCGCTGACGGCCTTGTGGCCGCCGCGCTCCATGTTCGCGCCGTCCCAGGTGGCGAACGCGACGTTCAGGTCGTTCTCGAGCGCGACGTCGGTCCGGTTCGGGCTACTCGCGTGCAGGTCGCGGTGGAAGACGACCGCCCAGTGGCCGTCCTCGTAGGTCGCGTTCGCCGCGACCGTCGCGTTCGCGAAGCGCGTCGTCGTCCCGGGGCCGCCCGCGAGCAGTTCGTCCGTCCCCTCGGCCGCGCTCCACACCCAGACGTTCACGGGCGTGCCCGTCGACCCCATCGAGATGGGCGGGCGGGCGCTCGCGTTCACTGGGAGTTCGATCGCGGCCTTGTCGGGGAACTGCCGCGGGCCGGTGGCCGAGCGGTTCGCCGTCGGGTCCGCCCACTCGAGGCGGACGTAGAGTTCGCGCTCGGTGCGGACGACGCGGACGTTCGCGCGCTCGGCGGTGACGTCGGAGGCGTTCGGCGCGCCGCTCGGCGCGCTCGCCAGCGGCACCTCGACGCCGGAGGTGTTCAGCCACGCGTCCGCCCCGGGGTCGGCGAAGCGCGCGCCGTCGTCGACCTCGTGTACCGGGATCTCGTAGGCGGGGCGGCCCGCGACGACCGCCGGCCCGACCGCCATCGCGACGAGCAGGACGGCGGCGAGCACCGCGAACGCCCGGCGGCGGCGGTCAGTCGGCACGGCCCTCCCCCTCATCGAAGACGTCGAGGCGGTACTGTCGCGCCGGGTTCTGGTCCTGGAGGATCTCCATGAGCTCGCTCTCCCCGCCGTTCTCGACGCGCGTCCGGTGGCGCTCGATGGTGTCGAGGGCGTCGTGGACCTGCTCGCCGAAGAGGTCCTCGAGGTAGTTGCGCGGGATGCGCTCGACGTCGATGGTCTCGCCGTCCTCGGAGTGCTGGGGCGGCGCGAACGGCGGGATGTAGTAGACGTTCGGCTGCGTCCGGAACTCCGGGTGGAGGCGGAGCGCGACGCCGTACTCCTCGACGAGCTTGTAGATGGGGCCCTTCGGGTCGTCGAGGAAGCCGACGAGGCGGAGCTGGGTCGGGCACTGCTCCGCGCACGCCGGCGCGTGCGTCTCGCCGTCCGGCCCTTCGCCCTCGACGCGCGGATAGCAGAAGAGGCACTTCTCCGACTTCTTCCGCTGGGCGTTGTAGTAGATCTTCTTGTACGGACAGCCCTCGACGCAGTAGCGATAGCCCCGGCAGCGGTCCTGGTCGACGAGGACGATGCCGTCCTCGGCGCGCTTGTACACCGCGCTGCGCGGGCACGCCTCGACGCAGGAGGGATGCGTGCAGTGGTTGCAGATGCGCGGGAGGTAGAAGTGATAGGAGTTGGGGTACTCGCCGGCGCCCTGGTCCTCCTCCCAGTTCGGCCCCCACTGCGGGTCCTGCTCGGGTTCGACGTGCTCGCTCTCGCCGGTGAAGAGCGTGCTCTCGTAGTCGAACTCCCACGGCTCGCCGTAGTCCTCACCGTCGGGGATCTCGCCGACCTGCCGGTCTGTGTGGTCGTCGGACTGCCAGCCGCCGCCGAGGTCCTCCCAGCCGCGCGGGTAGCCCTCGCCGGGCTTCGTCTCGACGTTGTTCCAGTACATGTACTCGCGGCCGCCGGAGTCCGTCCAGAGGTTCTTGCAGGCGATGGTGCAGGTCTGACAGCCGACGCATTTGTTCAGGTCCATCACCATCGCGACCTGGTGGTCGATGCCGTCCGCGATGTCGACGCCGTCGGGCGTCTCGGAGGCCTCCTCGGCGCTCACTGGCCCTCACCCCCCTTCTTGCGGACGTCGATACGGACGTCACTGTTCACGCCCGTCGGTCCCCAGTAGTTCGGGGAGAAGGAGAGGTGTTCGCCCGAGTCCGCCGGATACTGAACGAGTTGAGTGGGCTTCATGTACATCGGAACGAGCGCGTTGAAGTTCTGGTGGTCGGGGAACTGATACATCTCCCACGCGTGGTACATCGTCGCCGACCCCTCCGGGCTCGCCGGGTAGATCTTCGCGACGGCCTCGACCTCCGCGAGGTCGTTGAAGAGGACGACGTCGTCGCCGTCCTCGATGCCGCGCTCCTCGGCGTCGCCCGGGTTGAGGTAGACGACGGGTTCGCCCCGGTTGAGCCGGAGCATCTGCGGGTGGTCGCGCCACGTCGAGTGGATCGACCACCGGCCGTGGGGCGTGTTGTACTGGAGCGGGTAGTCGTCCTGCATCGTCTCCGGGGACTTGTGCGTCGGGAGCTCCTCGCCGAGGTCGAGGAACCAGTCGTGGTCGATGTAGTACTGCTGGCGCCCGGAGAACGTCGGCCACGGCTCCTTGTCCTGCACGAAGTCCTTCCACGGCGCGTACGCCTCGCCCTCGTCGAGGTCGGACGTCCAGTGGCCGCCCGCCGCTTCGAAGCGCTGGGGCTGCTCGACGATGTCGTCCACCGTGACGTGGTTCTCGCTCTCCTCGGGGTTCGTCTCCTCGGAGTGCTCGAGGACGAAGTCCACGGCCCCGCGGTCCTCGGCGAGCGCGCCGGGCTCGCCGCTGATCCAGTCCCGAACGTAGTCGTCGTGGATGGACTGGAGGTCGATCTCGCGGTCGAACTCGCGGTCGTCGATGGGCTCGACGCCGCGCTCGGTGGCGACCTCCTGTATCTTCGCAGCGAGCTCGCGGAAGATCTGCCAGTCCGTCTTCGCCTCGCCGAGCGGCTCGATGGCGGGCGTGAACGGATGCACGTAGGAGTGCATGTCCGTCATCGAGAGGTCGTATTTCTCGTAGTGGCTCGCCGCCGGGAGGACGATGTCCGAGTAGAGCGCCGTCGAGTCCATCCGGAAGTTGACGTCGACGACGAGGTCGAGTTTCGGCCAGAGCGTCTCCTCGACGGCGACGTTCCCCTTGGACTGGTTGAAGTAGTTCCCCCGCCAGACGAACATCGTCGAGGGGTCGGGGCGCGTGCCGTCCGGGCGCTCGGCGGGGTACATCGGCATCCAGTCCTTCTCGAGGGCCTCCTCGACGCGCGCGACCGTCTCCGGGTCGGCGTTGTCGAGGACGCCGGCGTGGTAGTACGTCCAGAGCGTCGTCGGGACGCCGCGAACGTCGCCGGTGGGGAAGGAGAGGCTCTTCCAGCCGTGCGTCGTCCAGATCTTCTCCTGGCCGACGTAGTGGTCGAAGCCCGTGCCGTTCTCGCCGATGTTCCCGGTGAGCGTGCAGAGGAGCTGGATGGCGCGGTTCCCGAGGTCGTTGTGGTACCAGTCGTTGACGCCCTTGCCGTGGATGATCTTCGCCTTCTCGGCGTCGGCGAACTCGCGGGCGATGCGCTGGAGCGTCTCCGTGCCGACGCGCGTCTCCTCGTGGACGGCCTCGGGGGTGTACTCGGCGAGGCGGTCGGTGAGCTTGTTCCACACCGTCGTCACGGGGACGCCGTCGACGGTGAGGTCGGCGTCGAGGCGGGGGTCGAAGTCGAGGGTGATGCTCGACTCGGCGTCGTACTTGCCGTCGCGGACGCCGAGCGACCCGGGCGCGACCCGGACGTCGCCCCCCTGGTCGCACATGAGGAGCGTCTTGTCGTTCCCCATCCCGACGTCGCTCGCACGGAGGTACTTCCCGGTGTCCTCGCGGACGAGCAGCGGCATGTCCGACTGCTCTTTCAGGTGCGCCTCGTCGTAGCGGCCCTCCGAGACGATGGTGTGTGCCATCCCGAGCGCGAGCGCGGCGTCCGTCCCCGCCTTCGGACTGAGCCACTCGTCGGTGTGGATGGCGGTCTGGGAGTAGTCCGTGAAGATCCCGACGCGCTTCGTGCCGTCGTAGCCGGCGTCGAGGAAGTACTTCGCGTCCGGGATGCGCGTGACGTTCACGTTCGACCCCCACGCGATGAGGTAGTCGGCGTTGTACCAGTCGGCGGCCTCCGCGTTGTCCGTCTGGTGGCCGTACGTGAGCGGCTCTCCCGGCGGCAGGTCCGAGTACCAGTCGTAGAAGGAGTGACTGACGCCGCCGAGGAGGTTGACGAGCCGACTCCCCGAGGCGAAGGAGACCGGGCTCATCGCCGGGATGGGCGTGAAGCCGCTGATGCAGTCGTAGCGCCCGGCCTCGACCTCGTCGACGACGTGCTCGGCGATCTCCGTGAGCGCCTCCTCCCACGTGATGCGCTTCCACTTCCCCTCGCCGCGCGCGCCGGTGCGCTTCAGGGGGTGCTTGATACGCTGCTCGGCGTTCACGTAGTCCGAGTAGCACGCGCCCTTGTTGCACCCGCGCGGGTTCGGGTCCGGGAGGTCCTCGTCGAACGTCGGGTAGTCGGCGGCCTGCTCCTCGCGCCAGACCTGCCCGTTCTTCACGTAGACGTCCCACGAGCAACTGCCCGTGCAGTTGACGCTGTGCGTCGAGCGCGAGATCGAGTCCCAGTCCCACTTCTCCCGGTAGAAGTCCTCCCAGTCCCGATAGGGGTAGTCCCCGATGGGGTCGGAGACGACTTCGAGGCCGGTCAGTCCCTCCTCGCGAGCGGCGGAGAGGCCGCTGATGCCGAGCGCGGCGGCCGTCCCCGCGCCGGTGAGGAAGCTCCGGCGCGAGAGGCCGCCGCCGTCGTCGGTCGTGTCACGATCCGTCCGTGGTGCGTCGTTGGTCTCACTCATTGTCGTATCAGTCGTCGGCAGGTCGTTCGTCGACGGTTCGGTCGGCGGGGTCGTCGCCGCGGAGCGCGTAGTAGGTCGCGAGCGCGCCCGCGGTCGGCCAGACGAAGATGGCGATGGTCAGCGCGGTGTTGACGGGGCCAGTGCCAACCCCGAGCAGGTTCGCGAGCAGGTTGTTCATCCCCGCGATGGAGGCGATCATGACCATGAGGACGCCCGCGACGCCGACCGCCGTCGCGACCGGGCGCGCGAGCGGGTCCGCAGTGAAGTGGACGCTCCGCTCCTGGGGCCGGACGAACGGCCACGCGAACACCGCGAGGAACACCAGCCCCGAGAGGCCGACGCCGGCGAGGAACTCCGGGGAGAAGTGGAAGCCGGCGACGCTGAAGTTCAGCCACGTCGGCCAGAGCTTCAGGAAGCCGTAGACCCACATGAGGAACCAGTCCGGCATGATGACCGCCGGGGTGCTCGCGGGGTCGTGCGGGCCGTACTCGGCGACGTTGTGCACGGGGAGGAACCCCGCGAGGAGCGACGTCGTCGCGACGGTGAGGAAGAAGACGACCGCGCTCACCGCCGTCTGGTTCGGGACCGCAGGGAGGCCGATGACGACGTCGCCGTCGTCGCGCTCGACCGTCCCGCGGCTCGTCTCGACGTCGTCCTCGCGCGCCGCCTCCGTGTGCTTCTGGTGGACGAGAATCGCCATGTGGAGCGCGATGAAGCCCGCGATGAGCAGCGGGACGACGAAGACGTGCAGGAAGTAGAGGCGCGGAATCGAGGTGTTCGTCGGGTAGTCCCCACCGAAGACGAGCTGCGCGAGGAAGTCCCCGAGGAGCGGGATGGAGCTCGCGAGGTTGAACCCGATGGACGTCGCGGTGGTCGCGAACTCGTCGAAGGGCAGCGAGTAGCCCGTGTAGGCGGCGAGCATCGCGAGCGCCGCGAGCACGACGCCGACCGCCCAGTTCGCCTCCCGGGGCTTCCGGTACGCGCCCGTGAAGAAGACGCGGAGCATGTGGAGCGCGATGGAGGCGACGAAGATGTGGGCGGCCCAGTGGTGGAAGCGCCGCACGAACATCCCGAACGGGACGTCGTAGGTGAGTTGCAGGACGGAGGCGAACGCCCCGGGGAGCTCTTGGCCCTGATAGCGGACGACGCTCCCGTGGTAGGTGACGGACTCGATCGACGGGATGTAGAAGAGCCCGAGGTACGTCCCCGTGAGGACGAGGACGACGAAGCTGAAGAGCGCGACTTCGCCGAGGAGGAAGGAGTCCTCCGCCGGGAACGACTTCCCGAGGTAGGGCTCGAACACCTCCGTCTCGAAGCGCTCGCTGACCCACGCGGTGAGGCGGCCCATCGTCACCCACCTCCCGCGCCGACCGGCGCCTCGAAGTCGCCGATGGCGATGAGTTCGCCGCTCTCCGTCTGCGTGATGGGGAGCTGGGGGAGCGGGCGCGGCGGCGGCCCGCCGACGACGGCCGCCCCCTGCGTCGGGTCGTACTTCCCGAAGTGACAGGGGCAGACGAGCGGGTTCTCGTTCTCGCCCCCGACCATGCAGCCGGCGTGCGTGCAGACCTTCGAGTAGGCGGCGTAGCCCTCGACGACGGAGTCCATCCGCGTCTCGCCGCCATACTCGCTCTCCTCGTAGCGCACGAGCACCGTCGGCGCCTTCGCGATTCCCGGGTGCGTCGCGGGATAGACCGTCATCCCCTCGCCGTAGTCGAGCGCCTCGGTCGTCACGCGGTTCCCGTCGCCGTCGACGAGGTGAACGCCCTCGGAGTAGATCGGCCCCGTGTACTCCTGCTCGAAGACCTTCGTGAGGCTCGCGACCGGCGCCGCGAGGCTCCCGACGGCCGTGAGGCCGCCGACGGTCGCGAGCGCTTGGGCGTAGCGCCGGCGCGGGAGCGAGCGCCACGCCGCCGTGAAGATGCTCGGCGACACGCTCTCGCCCCCGTCGTCGTGCGGGCACGACTCGCAGGCGTCCGATTCGTCGTGGTCGTGATCGTGGTCTGATCGAGTCATGCGCGATGGCTCCGTTCCTCCGCGACCTCGACGTGCGGCATGAACCACGCGTAGTAGGCGATCGTCGACCCCGCGAGCGAGAGGAACATCCCCGCGAGGTAGACGCCGAAGAACTGCGTTCGCGCAAGCGTGAGGTACTCGCTCGTGAACAGCGCCGCGAAGACGATCGCGAGGACGGTCAGCCCGCCCATCGCGACGAGTCCGGTGACGTCCTCGCTCGGCGCGTGGTACGCCGCGACCCATCGGTCCTCCGTCTCGATCCACGGGAACGTCGTCCCCTCGTCCGGCGGCGTCGACGCTTCGCCGTCCGCCGGCCGGACGAGTCGGTCCATGAACCGGTGGGTGGCGACGAGCGCGACGACCAACCCGAACAGCGCGAGCCAGACGACGACGCCGACCTCGCTCGGCATGAGCTCGTTCGGCGTCGCGACGAACCCCGAGAGGGGGCGGATGCGGGATACGGACTGGTCGATGGCGATCTCCTCGACGTGGCCGTAGTCGTTGAGCGCGACCACCCACATCGGGACGAGGACCGAGGCGACGAACCCCGATACGATCCAGAGCCGTGTCTTTCGTCTCATATATTGCTATCGTTCATCTGCTTCAGTCGCGTCTCGACACACGAGGAAGTCGGCACGAAACAGGAATAGAGGAGTGCCCCGTATGCGGTGGTGTTTTAAGTACCCGGGTGGGTGGATCCGGCCGTCACGACGTCGAGGAAGACCCCGACAGCGGGACGAAGTCCGCCTCCGAGAGCGGCGCCCCGCAGAGGACGCACCCGGCGGCGAGGAGGTCGTCGCGCATGGCCGCGTCGACCGCGAATGACTCCGCGCAGGACGGGCAGCGGACCCGGTATTCGGCCTCGGTCATCGGTGCAGACGGGTACCGGCGTCTACTGGGTAACCACTCACCCCCGATATGGCGGGCCACTTTACGGACCGTGAAAGCCCTCGATACCGTGGTCGGGTCGTGAAGGACGGACGACGCGTCGATACGCATGATGTCCATCGTAGACAGCGTCACCGACCTCGTCGGGGAGACGCCGCTCGTCCGCCTCGACTCCGTCCCCGGGACGGTCGTCGGGAAGCTCGAGTCGGCGAACCCGACGCACTCCGTGAAGGACCGCATCGCCGTCGCGATGCTCGAGGCCGCCGAGGAGCGCGGGCGCCTCGACGACGGGACGACGATAATCGAGCCGACGAGCGGCAACACCGGCGTCGGTCTCGCGGCCGCCGCCGCGGCGAAGGGGTACGACCTCGTGCTCACGATGCCCGAGTCGATGAGCGAGGAGCGCCGCCGCCTCCTCGCGGCGTTCGGCGCGGACCTCGTGCTCACGCCGAGCGCGGACGGCATGGACGGCGCCGTCGAGCGCGCGCACGACCTCGCGGCCGACACCGAGGGCGCGTTCGTCCCCGAGCAGTTCGAGAACCGCGCGAACCCGCGCGTCCACCGCGAGACGACCGGGCGCGAGATCTGGGAGGCGACCGACGGCGACGTCGACGTCGTCGTCGCGGGCGTCGGCACTGGCGGCACGATCACCGGCGTCGCCGAGCACCTCGTCGAGGAGCGCGGGGCGGACGTCACGGTCGTCGGCGTCGAGCCCGCCGGCTCGCCGGTCCTCTCCGGCGGTGACCCCGGCTCGCACGGCATCCAGGGGATCGGCGCGGGCTTCGTCCCGGACGTCCTCCGCACGGACCTCCTCGACGACGTCGTCACCGTCGAGGGGGCGGCGGCCGAAGAGCGAACCCGGCAACTCGCGACCGAGGAGGGCATCCTCGCCGGCGTCTCCTCGGGCGCCGCGCTCGACGCGGCCGCACGCGTCGCCGCGCGCCCCGAGCACGAGGACGACCGCGTCGTCGTCGTGCTCCCGGACACCGGCGAGCGCTACCTCTCGACGGACCTCTTCGCCCACGAGTGACCGAGCGCACCGGCTGACGCCGCGCGGCGCGCTCCGAACTCTCGCGACGCGCGCTCGATCGGCGGAAGCCGTTATGCCCGTCGAGCGCGAACGCGTCCGCGTGCAGTCCCACGACCGCGCGGGGAGCGTATCCGCGACCGCCCGAAGCCGGAGGCTGGGGGTGCGACCACGGTGACGGCGGCGCACCTCCCGGTCGAGCACCTCCCACCGCTCGCGACGCGCGTCGACGAGGTGCTCGCGGACGTCGGGTACGAGGTGGCGGCCGCCACGGACGCCATCGACGACGCCGTCCCCGGCTACGGCGGGCTGTTCGACCCCGCGACGACGCCGGCCGAGTTACGGGGCGCGCTCGACGACCTCCGCGAGACCGGCGTCACCCGTCCGCCGACCCCCGAGCCGTCGGGCGACGCGTTCGTCCTCTACGTCGACGGGAGCTCGCGCGGCAACCCCGGACCGGCAGGTGCGGGGGCGGTCATCGTGGACGCCGAGGGGGCGGAGCTCGCCCGCCTCGGCCGTCCCGTCGGCGCTCGCACGGGGAACAACACCGCGGAGTACGTCGCGCTCCACCTCGGGCTCACCGAGCTGCTCGCGCGCTACGACCCCCGGACGCTCGAAGTCCGAATCGACTCCATGACCGTCATCCGCGACGTCTGGGGCGGCGAGGCGCCGAGCGAAGCGGGCGTCGAGTCGTACAGCGACGCCGTCGCGGCGGCGCTCGCGTGCATTCCGAGCCACCGCTACACGCACCTCGCCGACAGCGACCCGAACCCCGCCGACGCGCTCGCGACCGTCGGTGCCGACATCGCGGCGCTCGGCCCGTGAGCGCGCTCAGTCCCGTGGCGCGCCCGGTGACGCCTCGGGGTCGACGGTGACGAGCCGCTTCACGTGTGACGCGTCGGCGTAGCGCTCGTGGATGCGCTGGTCCCACAGGAGCGCGCCGAGGCCGACGCCGTCCGCGACGCCCGCCGCGCGTTCGACGGTCGCTGGCGAGCGTTCGCGCTCGGCGCACACGAACACGAGGGCGGCGTCGCGCTCACCGCCGCCGACGCGCGGCGATACCCACGTCGGGTCGTCGTCGTCCGGCAGTCGGATGGCGAGTCGGCCGACGCGGCCGTCACCGGCGACGACGCGAACGTCGCCGTGCCCGAGCGCGCGCACGGTCGGCGTCATCATCGCCTCGAAGAGGTCGGCGAGCAGCGAGCTCACGACGAGGGGCGACACCGCGTCCCGGTCGATGGGGACGACGAGGTTCAGCGCCGCGGTGAGTTCCGACGGGACGTCCGAGAGCCCCTCCGCGACGAACACGGAGCACGCGCCGGTGGAACGCGCGAGGTCGTGCGCGCACCCGACCACGCCGGCCTCGTCGGCGTCCCCCGTGAGGAAGACGAACGCGGCGTCCACGACGGCGTCCCGGAGGCTCGCGGGCGTCTCGGGCGGGTCGTCGACGGTCCGGAGCGTCGCCGCGGTGTCGGTGTCGATCCGTTCGACCGACGCGGTGCCCGCGGCTCCGAGGCCGACGACGACCACCGCGGGCTCCCAGGCCGGCGACTCACTCATCGACGTGCGTCGGCCTCACGGTCCGTCGCGCTCGGTCGGGTCGGTCGGAGTCGGTGCCCTATCGGCGTCCCAGCGTGGTGTGCGTTCCCCGTCACCGGGCGGGTGATTCGGCTCACGTGCGGATAAAGCGATGGGGTGCGCTCTCGTGCCCACACGCCGGGCGCTCGGACGCTCCGCGGTTCACGCTCCGAATCAGACGGTCGTCGTCGCGACGTCGCCGCTCGGCGTGCGACGGACGGCGGTGAGGTCGTCCCGGGTCTCGACGAGGACACCCTCGCCGCCGGGCGACCCGTGATTCATCCGAATGACGTTCCCGCAGACGACGTTCCCGTTTCGGGTGGCGCGGGCGTGCTTCGTGTGGCCGACGACCTGCGGCGGCGCGGAGGCGTCGAGGTGCGCGAAGTCCATCCAGCAGAGGCCGGCGTCCGGCCCGCGCCCGCCGTGGCTGTCGCCGATACCGAGGATGGCCGCGTGCTGCGACGCGAGGCGGCGCTGGACGCGTTCGTCGCCGCCGTCGCGCGCGAGGAGTTCGCTCGCGGCGTCACGCAGGGCGTCGTTCACGTCGCCGACGTCGAAGGGGTCGTTGCGCCCGGCGTGACTGTACGTGTAGTCGTATCCGTCGAACGCGGCGGTGACGGCGCCGTCGGCGACGCGTTCGAGGAACGCGCGGCGCTCCTCGGGGGAGAGGGAAACCGAGTACTCAGTGCGCCACCCGACGAGCGCCGGGAGGAGGACCGCGAGTTCGTGGTTGCCGATGTGGTAGCGCACGCGTCCCGGTGGGGCCTCGCGCTGGAGGCGCCGGACGAGGGCGAGACACTCCGCGTTCGCCGGCCCGCGGTCGATCAGGTCGCCGTTGACGACGAGGACGTGGTCGTTGTCCGCCCAGTGGAGCGTCCCGTCGTCGTCGGCCGTCACGACCGGGTCGAACGCGTCGGTCTCGCCGACCGCGCGCAGCGCGCGGCGCGCGTCCGCGAGGTAGCCGTGGACGTCGCTGACGTGGACGACCGTCGGGGCGCCGTCGAAGGCGTCGACCGTCGCTGGCGGCGTGGACATGGACCGGGATTGCGTCTCGTCCGGGGTAGGTCTTTCTCCGAACCGCGGCGTCGGCGCCGCGCGCGTCGCACGTGGCCACAGCCCCGTCGACATAACTATACGTTATACCTATACCGAATAGCTATACTCGAATGGCCGTCGCGCTCGCCCCACGGCATCGGCAGCGCGCGAAACCGGCGGGTCACTCGTCGTCGGCGTCGGTCGACTCCACCGGCTCGGTGATCCGGAGCGTCCCGTTCGCCTCGTAGAGATAGCCGCGCTTCAGGAGGCGCTCGACCGCGTACTCGCTGTCGCTGTGCTCGGCGGAGACCGCGTCCGCGTCGTCGAGAACCGCGTAGGCCTCCTCGTACGTGAGTTCGCCGTGCGGGCCGTCGGCGGCGTCGACGAGGGACGCGTAGGCCTGCTGGACCCACTCGGGGAGCGGCGGTCGCGGGTCGGACGGATCGGGGAACGGAACCATTGGGTTTCGTGACTCGTGGTGTGGCCTACGGCCGGCGGGCACGTGAACGTTCCCACCGACGCCACGTCGCGCTGGCGCTCGCGAACGCCCATGCGCGCGTCGCCGTGGGACTACTCGCGGACGCAGTCGGGGGACTCTGAGCCGGTGGGCGTCGAGTCGTCGGAACCCTCGAGTACGAGCGCGAGTGCGAACGCGGTCGGGGACGTGCTCGGCGCCGACCAAGGTTTATCGACGTGACGCTCCTCAGATGCGGTAATGACCGAGACACCGGACACGACGGGGGCGTCGAGCGCGGGCGAGCGACGCCGGACGCTGACGGTCACCCTCACCGTCCCGGAGATGGACTGCCCGTCGTGCGCGCAGAAGGTCGAGAAGGGCCTGCGTCGCGTTGAGGGCGTCGTCGAGACGGCGCTCCGACCGACCACGGGGACGGCGACGGTGACCTACGACCCCGAGCGGGCGAGCGACGCCGACGTCGCCGACGCCATCGAGGGGGCCGGCTACGAGGTCGTCGGTCGCGATGCCGACGACGCGGACGACGCGGAGCGCGAGGAGGTGCGGGTCGCGCCGCCGTCCGAGGTCTGGACGAGCGCGCGTGCGAAGAAGACGTGGGTCGGCGCGGCGCTCGTCGCCCTCGGCCTCCTCTTCGAGTTCCTGCTCACCGGGCAGAACGCCCCCGTCGCCAGCGTGCTCGACTACCCGCTCCGCGTCGCCGACTGCCTCTTCCTCGGCGCGATCGCGGTGAGCGGCGCGCCGGTCGTCCGAAACGGCTACTACTCCGCGCGGGCCCGCTCGCTCGACATCGACCTCCTGATGGGAACGGCGATACTCGCCGCGACGGGCATCGGTTACTTCGTCGAGGCGGCGACGCTCGCCGTCCTCTTCAGCGTCGCGGAGTTGCTCGAGGAGTACGCGATGGACCGGGCGCGCGACTCGCTGCGCGAGCTGATGGCGCTCTCGCCGGACGAGGCGACGGTCGTGCGCGATGGCGAGGAGGTGACGGTGCCCGCGGCGGCGGTCGCGGTCGGCGAGACGGTGCGCGTCCGGCCGGGCGAGAAGATACCGCTCGACGGCACCGTCGTCGAGGGCGAGAGCGCCGTCGACGAGTCGCCGATCACAGGCGAGAGCGTCCCCGTCGACAAGGGCGTCGGCGACGACGTGTACGCGGGGTCGATCACCGAGGAGGGCTACCTCGAGTTCGAGGTGAGCGCGCCCGCCGCCGAGTCGACGCTCACCCGAATCATCGACCTCGTGCAGGGCGCCCAAGAGCAGCGGACCGAGACCGAGCAGTTCGTCGACCGCTTCGCCGGCTACTACACGCCCGCCGTCGTCGCGCTTGCGATACTGACCGCCGTTCTCCCGCCGCTCCTCGTCGCGGGAAGCGTGACCGTGGACGTCGCGGGCGTCACGCACACGGTCGCGGGGGACTGGCGGACGTGGTTCGTTCGCGGGCTCACCCTCCTCGTCATCGCGTGCCCGTGTGCGTTCGTCATCTCGACGCCCGTCTCCGTCGTCTCCGGGATCACGAGCGCCGCGCGGAACGGCGTACTCATCAAGGGCGGCGTCCACCTCGAAGCGATGGGGGACGTCGACGTCGTCGCCCTCGACAAGACCGGGACGCTCACGAAGGGCGAGCTCGCGGTCACGGACGTCGTCGCCGTCGGCGACGCGGACGAGGGAGACGTCCTGCGGTACGCGGCGGCGCTGGAGCAACGGAGCGAGCACCCGATTGCGACGGCTGTTCTGGCGCGCGCCGACGAGGCGGGCGTCGACTACCCGGCGTTCGAGGCGTTCGAGAGCATCACCGGTCGGGGCGTCCGCGCGACCGTCGACGGCGAGACGTACTACGTCGGGAAGCCCGGACTCTTCGCGGAGCGAGGCGTCGACCTCGACGCGCGCGGCCGGCCGGACGGCGGGGCGCTCGACGACGCCGAGCGTGACGGGCGTTCGGGGAGCGTTCGGGAGACCGTCGAGCGCTTCGAGGCCGAGGGGAAGACGGTTGTCCTCGTCGGGACGGGGACCGACGTGCTCGGCGTCGTCGCGGTCGCGGACGAGGTGCGCCCGGGCGCGGCGCGGGCGGTCGCGCGCCTCCGCGAGCGCGGCGTTTCGCGCGTCGTGATGCTCACCGGCGACAACGAGGGGACGGCGCGCGCAATCGCGGAGCGCGTCGGTGTGGACGCCTATCGGGCCGAACTCCTCCCGGAGGAGAAGGTCGAGGCCGTCGCCGACCTCCGCGAGTCTGACGGCGACGTCGCGATGGTCGGCGACGGCATCAACGACGCGCCCGCGCTGGCGAGCGCGGACGTCGGCATCGCGATGGGGGCCGCCGGCACCGACACCGCGCTGGAGACGGCGGACATCGCCCTCATGGGCGACGACATCGACAGGCTCCCCTACCTCTACGCGCTCTCGAAGGAGGCGAACGGCGTGATCCGCCAGAACATCTGGGCGAGCCTCGGCGTGAAGGCGCTGCTCGCGCTCGGCGTCCCGCTCGGCCTCGTGAACGTCGCGATGGCGGTCGTCGTCGGCGACATGGGGATGAGCCTCGGCGTGACGGGGAACGCGATGCGACTCTCGCGGATCCGTCCGGAGAGCGTCCGCGACGACGCGACTACCGGCGAGTAGCGCGATTCGGGGCCGGGTCGCGGGTGTGGGCTGTGTCTACCGAGGAGAGTCGGCTCGCGAACCGGAATTAGATTCGTCTAATTATGAGATTCGGTAGAAGAAACTTTATAGTTAGTCGGTCTCGGGGACGGTAGACAGTCGTATGCGTCACCCCTCTCCACTGCGGTCGGCTGCCGGCACTGCGCGCTCGCGGACACGCCACGGTCCCGCGCTCGCCCGTCGAGGCCGCGAATGACCGCGAGCAGCCACACTCTCGGCGCGCTCCCCGCCGCGCTTGGCATCGGCGTCGAGGACGCCCTCGACGTCCTCGTCTTCTCCGTGCGCGACGGCTTCGTGCAGGTGAGCGCGTTCGTCGCCGTCACCGTCCTCGTCTTCAGTTACGTCCAGTACCGCACCGACGGCCGCATCGTCACCTACCTCGAGAACAACGAGCGCATGCAGCCGCTCGCCGGCGCGCTCCTCGGCCTCACCCCCGGCTGTGGCGGCGCCATCATCGCGATGCCGCTCTACATCCGTGGCACCGTGAGCTTCGGCACCGTCGTCGCCGCGCTCGCCGCGACCGCCGGCGACTCCGCGTTCGTCATCCTCGCGCTCGCCCCCGAGGCCGCGCTCTACGCCTACGGCCTCGCGTTCGTCGCCGCCGTGCTCTTCGGCTACGCGATCGACCTCTGGGGGCTCGGCATCGGGCGCGTCGACGCCGCCGTGCGCCGCATCGGTCGCCCCGTCACCGACGGCGGCTTCCGGACTAGGAGTGTGGCGGCCGGCGGCCCGAGCGTCCCCGACTTCGAGGGGGGAGCGCACGCCGAGCACGGAGACGGCGACTCCGCCGATACACGGATGGTGACGCTCACGCACGGCGTCCACGTCCTCTGGTGGGTCGTCGCCGTCGCCGGCCTCCTCGCGGGCGTCACCTACCTCGTGCGCGGCGCGCCGGACGTCCCGCTCACCGTCGGCCTGACGTTCGCCGGCGTCTTCACCGTCGCCGGCCTCACCGGCACGCTCGCGTCGTTCTATCTCCACTTCGTCGGCCGCCACTACATCGGTGCGGGCGCGGCCGGCCGCATCCGCGACGACTTCACGAGCGCGTACGCGACCTTCCAGCACGCCGCGATGGAGACGAGCATGGTAACGGTCTGGGTCATCGCCGCCTACCTCATCTACGAGTACAGCATCGCCGTCTTCGGCATCGAAATCGCCGCCATCGCCGCTTCCGTCGGCGTCCTCGCACCCGTCGGCGGCGCGCTCCTCGGGCTGATCCCGGGCTGTGCGCCCCAGATCGTCTTCGCCGAGATCTACGCCGAGGGCGGCCTCCCGTTCTCCGCGCTCGCCGCGAACGCCGTCAGTCAGGACGGCGACGCGCTCTTCCCTCTCTTGGCCATCGACGCGAAAGCCGCCGTCGTCGCCACCATCTACACGACCATCCCCGCGCTCGTCGTCGGCGTCGCCCTCCACTACCTCTGGCCGCACGCCCAGTTCGGCTTCGGGGTGATATAGATCTACGACCGCATCCTCGTGCCGACGTGAGGGAGACGCTGCGCGACGTCGGCGAGGCCCGTGACGATGCCGACCGGAAGTCGGAGGGGGCTGAGCGCGAGGCGCGCGTCGGCGCTGGCCGGGACGTCCGATACGGTCAGCTCCCCGCGTCGCGTTCGGCCTCGATCTCGCGCGCCCGAGCGAGAACGGCGTCGTCGTCGACGTGCTCGAGGAGTCGCTTCTGGCCGCGCTCGGCCGCCGCCGCGAGCGCCTCGGCGTCGCGATACGTGTCGAGTCGGCGGTCGATCTCCCGCTCGCGGACTGCGGCGACGCGCTCCTCCTCGAGGTCGACGTCGTCGGGAACGCGCTCCGCGAACCAGTCGCGCCACGTGTCGCGCTCCGTCCACTCGCCGCTCAGGTCCGCCTCGCGGCGCACCCAGTCGTAGTGGTCGGCGACGGCGTCCGGATAGCCGCGCTCGCGCCGGACGTCCGCGAGGAGCGTGCGCGCGGTGCGCGCGCCCTGCCCGGCGGCCATGATCGCCTGCGCGTCCGCCGTGCTCGTCGGCGACGCGACGTAGACGCCGTCGATGGGCGTCCGGCCGTCCGCGTCCGGGTAGTCGCGGTCGAAGTGCTCGTGGGTCTCCCCGTCGTGCTCGTGCGACTCGAACATCGCGTCTGTATCGCCGAGCGCGCGGAGGTAGTCGCCGTCGTAGCGGGTCGCGGCGACGACGCGGCGCGCCGTCAACTCCCGGCCGTCCTGCGTCTCGACGGCGAAGCCGTCGCCGTCGCGCGTCACGGTCTCTACGAGGTCAGCGACGAGGTCGGCACCCGCCTCCGCGACGTGCTCGTGCAGCAGGCCGTAGAACGTCTCGATGTCGATGCCCGCGGGGAAGCCGAGGTAGTTCTCGAGGTACGCACAGCGCCGGAGGGAGGCGGTCCCACGGTCGAAGACGGCGGTGTCGAGGCCGTAGCGCGCCGTGAAGACGGCGGCCGAACAGCCGGCGGGGCCGCCGCCGACCACGACGACGTCGCGGTCGAACTCGTCCTCGTCGTCGGCCTCGTCTACGTTCGGCATCGTCAGCGCTCCCCGTTGATGACGTCCGCGACGCGCTGGCGGTCGAAGAACTGCTCGCTCTCGGGAATCTCGGGATACGGCCCCTCAGTGTACGTGGGCCACTCGCCGAAGACGTCGGGGTAGAGCTGTTTGGCCGTCATCTCCAGCTGGAAGAGGTTGAGGACGGGGCCCTGGTAGCGGCCGCCCTGCGGGTAGATATTGCCGTTCTCGACGGCGGGAATCGTCGCGCCGACGGGGTCGTCTTCGAGCGACGACCGGATCGCCGCCATGTCGTAGCTCGGGTGGAGGCCGCCGAAGACGAGGATGACGTCGGGGTTCGCCTCCGCGAGCGACTCCATGTCCACCCGCGAGCCGGACGTCACGTCGTCGCCGAACGCGTCCACCGGCTCGAACGGGCGGACGTGCGCGCTGAGGAAGCCGGGCGTGTCGACGTTGTAGACGTAGGGCGCGGCGGGGTCGCTGAACCCGCCCATGACGATGCTCGGGCGCTCCGCCTCTGCCGGGAGGCCCGACTCGATGCGGTCGAGCACGTCGTCGTGAATCGCGGCGAGCGCGTCGTACTTGGCCTCGTCCTCGAAGACCTGCGCGACCTTCTCGAACTGCTCCCAGAGCGTGTAGTACTCGTACGCGTCGGCGTAGGCCGCCGGTGGCTCGGAGTGGCTGTCGCTGAACGTGTTGCCGAACCACGGCCCGACGTTCTCGCTGATCTCCGCGATGTCCTCAACGGTCCAGTCGTCGAGCGCGACGACGCTCGCGGGGTCGGCGAGGTGGACGTCGCTGTCGAGTTCGTAGAGTTTCTCCTTCGAGGTGGTCCACGAGGAGTAGCGGCCGGTCCAGTCGAGTTCGACGCCGGGGAGGCGCGGCGTGAACTGGTTCCAGAGCGCGTCGTAGTAGTCGGGCGCGTGCAGCGCGTTCACGTCGTTCCCGCGTCCGAGCGCGAACGCCATGCCCGCGAGGTGGGTGAGCCGCGTGAAGATCGTCTCCGGGACGGCCTCGAACGTCACCTCCCCCATCGGCGCCATCGACACCGTGTACGAGGCGTCGGCGGTCGCCTCGGTGGACGTGGAGTCGCTCGGTGTCGTCGTTTCGTCGGCTCCGGTGCCAGTACAGCCGGCGAGGAGGCCCCCGCCGAGGACTGCGCCGCCGTACGTCAGGTAGTCCCGACGCGTCGGGGCGTCGCGACCGGTGGCGTCTCGTGCCATAGGAATTAGGCTAGCCTAAAAATATAAAACGCTTCCGGGATTTAGGCAGGCCAAAAGTAAGGGCGGGCCGGGGCCCGCGCGGAACCCCACAGTGCGGACACGCCGCGTCGGGTGCCGTGATGGCCGCGACGGCGGCGTCCATCGTCTCGCGGACCGCGTCGAACGCCCCCCATCGAGGTGGGCGCGAAGGTCGCGGGTCGTCGAGGGGGACGGTGAGTCGTCCATCGGGTAGCCGTCTCCGGGACACTCTCGCCCGCCGTAGCTCGATCTTTTCAGGTTCGGCTAAATGGACGTCACGGAGGGAAACATCGAAGGAATAGTGGCGGGCATCGCGCCACGCGACGGCGGGGAGACGGGGTGAGCGTGAACTCGATATACACATACGTAATCCGTCTGTTAATCGTAGCTACCAAATACGTTATATTATAGAGACGGCCGACGTGACGGCCACGTTTCGAGAGCGGTGACGAATCGCTTCGAACGCGGGGCCACGTTCGATACGGCGCCTAGCCGCCTCGCGTTAGCGTGGCTTGACACCGCTATGGGAACGAATAGCGGCTCTCGGCGGTACAATGATGGCGTGGGCCGACGCGGACGGGGTCGAGGCGTTCGATAGTCGTGAGGTCGACGGCTCCGGTCGTCTGCGGCAGAGATAGATGCGCTATCGGCGTCGACAGCGCGGCGGGAAAGAGCGCTCGCACGTCGCGTCGACATCGCGATCAATACGGCCCAGTCGCCGTCCGTGAGCGCGTTACTCCGCGAAGTCCTCTCGAAAAAGGAGATAGTTGATATAGTAGAGGGGTCGTATAGGGTGAACATTGAATGTCGCGTGACGTGGGGGTCGAGAGCCGCCGTGGTTACGGTCGACGGCACAGCCCTCAGCGGTGCGTCTCGGCGGCGACTTCGACGCCGGCGGCGACGAGCGCCTCGCGAATCGCCTCGGGGACGGCGGCGTCGGTGACGAGCAGGTCGATCGCGTCGTGTGAGGCGACGCGGAACGCGTGGCTCTCCGCGAACTTCGAGTGGTCGGCGACGAGGACGACGCGCGCCGCGTTCTCGATGAGCGCGCGCTTGGCCTGCGACTGCTGCATGTCGCGGGCGCTCAGGCCCTCACGGTCGACGCCGTCCGTCCCCAAGAAGAGGACGTCCGCGTTCGTCTGCCGGACGCGCTCGTCCGTCCACGGGCCGACGCAGTCGTGGCCGTCCGGCCGATACGTCCCGCCGGTGAGGTGCGTCTCGTGGCCGCGTTCGGACAGCTCGTGCGCGATGGCGGGCATGCGCGTGACGGCCGTCATCGAGAGGTCCTCGGGCACCTGCTTCGCCACCTCGATGAGCGTCGACCCGCTGTCGAAGAACGCAACCTGCGTGTCGCGCACCTCCGCGACGGCGCGCTCGGCGATGGCGCGCTTCTCCTCGACGTTGTACACGCGTCGCGTCTCGTACGGGCGGCCGTGACTGATGACGGGCGTCGCGCCGCCGTGCGTCCGCTCGAGGAGACTGCGCTCCTCGAGGTCGCGGAGGTCGCGCCGGATGGTCGTCTCCGAGACGCCGATCTCGGTGGCTAACTCGGCGACCGAACAGCCGTCCCGGTCGTTGACCAGATCGACGATGGTCCGCTTCCGGCGTTCGGGGAGCATACGTACGCATCGACTCCCGCGCGAATATACCTTTGCTCCCGTGGCGGGACACGACCCGTCGGTCGGTGCATCCTCCTCAAATAACCCTATATTAACGGAAGGTACGCAGAAATAATCAGGGGGTGAGGTTTACAGCGCTATGCTCGTAACGAACGGTCGGGACGGGCCATCGGCGAGCGCAGTCGATGGAGAACCGACGCGCGCACGGCCGTCCGAACTCGGGCACCGGGTTCGGTGGTGACGGACTGGCGGGCGAGGCGTGGGCGCTCGGCCGTCGTTCCCGGTACGGACGGCCGAAAACAATCACGTGGCGTCGCGCTCGACGTGTCGGACGCCCGAGGAACAAGAGTCATTTACCCCGCCGTCCAGTATCCGGTATGTCCCACGACTCAGCCACGGCGCTCCGCGAGTGCTACGCGCACGCGAGGGACGGGCGATACGGGTTCTTCGCGAGCAACGTCACCCACTTCGAGGTGCTCGTCGGCCTCCTTCGGGGAAGCGCGAGCGCGCGCTCGGACCTCGTCGTCCAACTCGGCGAGGAGGAGGCGGCGTTCTTCGGTGACGGCGACCCGGCCGCCGGCGTGCGCGTGTTCGGCGCGTGCCTCGACGCCTTCGCCGCGCGCTACGACATCGACGTCTACTGCAACATCGACCACATCCACCTCCCGGAGAGCGTCGGCTTCCTCGAGGCCGCGCTCGACTCGGGCGTCCCGGACTCCGTGATGGTCGACGCCTCCGACGAGGCCTTCGAGCGCAACGTCGAACTGGTCGCGGACGCCGTCGAGCGCGTCGGCGACGACGTGCTCGTCGAGGCCGAACTCGGCCGCATCGCTGGCGTCGAGGGCGGCACGGAGACGCCGGACGACGAGGCCTTCTACACGGACCCCGACGACGCCGTCGAGTTCGTCGAGCGGACGGGCGTCGACCTGCTCGCGGTGTCAATCGGCACCCAGCACGGCGTCGCGTCCGGGCGCGACCTCGACGTCCGCCCCGACCTCGCCGCCGACATCGACGCCGCGCTCCGGGACGCCGGCCACGAGACCGGGCTCGTCGTCCACGGCGCCTCCGGCCTCTCCGACGAGCGCATCCGCGAGCTGCTCGAGGCCGGCGTCTGCAAGTTCAACAAGAACACGCGTTACCAGTACGAGTTCGCGCGCACGCAAGCGGACTTCTACCACGAGCACGCGGACGCGATCCGCCCGCCCGAGGGCGTCCCCGACGACCGCGACGGGTTCTTCGCGGACAGCGACTGGTCGCCCGAGAAGGCGCAGTTCCACCCGCACGTCGTCTCCGAGGAGGTTCGGGACCGCATCGCGTCGGTGATGGCCGACCTCTGTGAGCTGACCGGGAGCGCGGGCGAGAGCCTGCACGAGACGCGATGAGCGAGGCGGAGCCCGTCCTCGTCGGCATCGACGCGGGGCTGACGAACGTCACGGTGACGGCGTTCGACCCGTCGGGCGCGGCGCTCGCGAGCGCGTCCCGGGACACGCCGACGGCTGAGGCGGCGCGCGGGCGCGACGAGCAGGACCATGACCGCCTCTGGGGCGTCGTCTGCGAGGCGACGGCGGCGGTCGTCGCGGACGACGCGGTCAGCCGGGACGCCATCGCGGGCGTCGGCGTCGCCGGGCACGGCCACGGCCTCTACGGCCTCGGCGCCGACGGCGAGCCGGTCTGCGGCATCAAGTCCACGGACAGCCGCGCGCTCGACGCGCTCTCGGACGCACAGCGCGAGGCGGCGACCGAGCGCCTCGGCTGGAAGCCGTTCGGCGCGGACCCGTTCAGCCTCCTCGTCTGGCTCCGCGAGCACGACCCCGAGACCTACGAGCGCCTCGACACCGTGCTGTTCTCGAAGGACGTCCTCACCCACCGGCTCACCGGCGAGCGCGTCACCGACACCTCCGAGGGGAGCGTCTTCTACGGGCCGGACGGCGACTACGACGAGCGCGTCTTCGAGGCGCTCGACGTCGCGGCGGCGTTCGACGCGCTGCCGTCCGTCGTCCCGAGCACCGACGCCTGCGGGACGGTGACGGCCGGGGCGAGCGAGCGGACCGGGCTCCCCGAGGGGACGCCGGTCGCCACGGGGCTCCACGACGTCGCCGCGTGCACGCTCGGCGCGGGCATCGTCGATCCCGGTGACGGCCTCGTCATCCTCGGGACGTGGGGCCAGAGCGTCGCCGTCCTCGACGACCCCGACGACGGGGACGCCGGCCTGCCGCGTCGCTACCTCGACGGGTGGCTGCGCTACGAGGGCGTGCGCGCGGGCGCGGCCTGCCTCGAGTGGTTCGTCGAGAACTGCGGGAGCGACTGGCGCCGCGAGGCCGCAGAGCGCGGCGTCTCCCCGTACGTCGTCTACGAGGAGGCCATCGAGGACATCCCGCCGGGCGCGAACGGCCTCGTCTTCCACCCCTACCTCGAGGGGGCGACGGACGCGCCGAACAGCACGGGCGGGTTCTACGGCCTCCGCCTCGAACACACGGACGCGCACATGCTCCGGGCCGTCTACGAGGGCATCGCGGTGACACAGGCGCGCGGACTCGACGCGATCACGTCCGACCTCGACGCGATCCGGCTGACCGGCGGGGGCGCGCGGAGCGCGACGTGGGCGCAGATGGTCGCGGACATCTCGACGCGACCGGTACAGGTGCCCTCGGAGCGCGAGACGGGGGCGCTCGGTGCGGCGCTCTGCGGCGGCGTCGCCGCCGACGTCTATCCGGACGCCGACGCGGCGGTCGAGCGCGCGGTCGGCACGGCGGCCCGCTACGATCCCGACCCGGCGACGGAGTCCCAGTATCGGACGCTCGGCGAGGCGTTCTCGCAGATCGCAGACGCGATGGCCGAGCCGTGGGAAACACTCAAGACCCTAGGCGAAACACGATAGCGTGATGGAGTTACTACTCTGTGGTGACCCGCAGCAGCCGAGCGAGTACATGCACGAAGCCCTCGGCCGCCTCGAGTCGCGCGGCGTGACGTTCGAGCGGATGGACTGGATGGGCGACGCCTCGCCCACCGAGTTCCGGAACGTCACGATGGACATGGAGGCCGACGGGCCGGGCAGCTACGACACGGACGCAATTGCGGCGAACCTCGACGGCGTGGACGGCCTCGTCGTCCACAAGGCCCCGGTGTCGCGCGAGCTCGTCGAGGGCGCGGACCTCTCGGTGGTCGCGGCGGCGCGCGGCGGCACCGAGAACGTCGACGTCGAGGCCTGCCGCGAGAACGGCGTGACTGTCCTCCACGCGCCCGGGCGGAACCGCGACGCCGTCGCGGACTACGCGGTGTCGATGCTCCTCTCGCGTTTCCGCGAGATCCCGTTCAACCACGCCGACCTCTCCGGTGGGGAGTGGAACCAGGTCTTCGACCCCGACGAACTGCCGCCGGACGTCCGCACGACGACGGTCGGCATCGTCGGCTTCGGACACATCGGCCGCGGCGTCGCCGACCGCCTCGCCGGCTTCGACCCAGACCTCCTCGTCCACGACCCGTACGTCGACGACGCGGAAATCCGCGAGCGCGGCGCGGAGCCCGCGTCCCTCGACCGGCTGCTCGGCGAGTCGGACGCCGTCACGCTCCACGTCCGGCTCTCCGAGGAGACCGAGGGGATGCTCGGCCGCGAGGAGTTCGAGGCGATGAACGACGCGGGCTTCCTCGTCAACACTGCGCGCGGCGGCCTCGTCGAGACGGACGCGCTCGTCGACGCCGTCACCGAGGGCGACATCGCGGGCGCCGCACTCGACGTCTTCGAGGAGGAGCCGATTCCGGACGGCCACCCGCTCCTCGATCTCGATGGGGTGGTCCTGACGCCGCACGTCGCCGGCTCGACGCGCGACGCCGTCCTCGGCGGCCCGCGCATCATCGCCTCGCAGCTCGAGGCGTACCTCGACGGCGAGACGCCCGAACACACCGTCGAGTAGGGACGCGCCATCGTGGCGTCACGGCCGACGGCGGCGGAGAGCGTATCACGGGCAGGCCGACGTCGTGGTCCGTGCCGACGCGTCCGCCGACGCGGAACGCTCGGTTCGCGGGGGGTGGTGTTCTACAGGTACAGTTCCGTATCCGCGGTGGTCGCCACCGAGGAGCGCGCCGGAGCGGAGCTACCCGGCGAGGCGACTGCGGGCGTAGCCCTGCGCGTACGCGCCGAGGAACATGCCCGCGACCGCCCAGAGGACGGGCAGGTTCCCGATGCCGACGCTGGCGTAGGCGGCGCCCGGGCAGATACCCGAAATCCCCCAGCCGACGCCGAACACCGCGCCGCCGAGGACGACGTTGCGGTCCATGGCCTTGACGCGCCGCGTGTACGCGCGGCCGGTGAGCGGCGCGCGCTCGAGGAAGGTCGTCCCGACGAAGAACGCGAGTCCCGTCACGACGGCGGCGCCGCCCATGACGAAGAGGAGACCGAGGTCCTCGAACTGGAGGAAGTCGAGGACGACTTCGGGTTTCGCCATCCCGCTGACGGCGAGCCCGAGTCCGAAGACGAGCCCACCAGCGAACACGACGGGCGCGAACAGCGCGCTCTCGCGCTCGCTCATGGACTCACCCCGAGCGCGGCGACGAGTTGTGCGGTGCCGATGGCGAACGCCATGAACGTCGCGACGTTCGCGAGCGACGTCCCGGAGAGCGACCCGACGCCGCAGACGCCGTGCCCGCTCGTACAGCCCTTCCCGAGGCGCGTGCCAACTCCCACTAGGAGGCCGCCGCCGAGCAGGCGCCACCACTGGACGCCCGTCGTCCACGCGCCGGGATCGGGTGCGAGGACGAACCCCCAGACGGCCGCACCGGCGACGATACCGAGCGTGAAGACGACGCGCCAGTCGCGCGACTGCACGTACTCGTGGCGGTTGAAGCGCTCGACACCCGAGACGTAGGAGAGCGTGGACTCGAGGAACGTGCTCGCGCCGGCGATGATGCCCGTCGAGAGGTAGATGACGGCGGCACCGAGGCCGACCAGCGCGCCGCCCGCGAGATACGGGAGGATTCCCCTCGGGAAGAGCGAGTCGAGCCCGAGCGCGAGGAGCGGTGTGAACGCGCTCATGATCAGTTCGTCATGGCGTCTTCGCTCGCCGCGCAGTTGTTCGGGCCGAGTTCGAGCTCGAAGGCCGTCTCGTCGTCGGGCGCTCGCTGGCCGAGGTTCGTCGCGATGATTTCCTCGTGGTTCGCCGGCCGCGGCGGCATGTCGTTCACGACGTAGTCGACGAACCCGTCGGCGTCCATCGCGAGCGCGTTCATCGTTTCGACGAGCGCGCCGAGGTCGGCCGTGTAGCTGCCGTCGGCGTTCGGCGTCGCGGCGTTGCTGAAGTGGGCGGGCGCGACGAGGGCACCGTCGTCGAAGCGAGCGAGGAGGCCCTGAAGGCTCTCATGAAGGGTGCGTGCGGCGCCCCTCGCGGCCTCGGGGTCCTCGAGGTCGGGGCGCGCGACGCTCTCGGTGAACAGGCCGTCACCGGTGAAGAGGACTGTCCCGACGCGGTAGGTCGTCATCCCGGTCGTGTGACCGGGCGTGTGAATCGCCTCAAGGTCGACGGCGCCGACGCCGACGCTCTCGCCGTCCGCGATCGTCACGTAGTCGCTGTCGTAGTCGACGCCGCGGGCGTCGGCCGTGGCGGGGAGGACGGGCGTCGCATCGACCTCGTCCGCGAGGGCGCGGATACCGGAGACGTGGTCGGCGTGGACGTGCGTGTCGACGGCGTAGGTGAGGTCGGCGCCGAGCGCGCGGGCGTCGCGGACGTAGGTGTCGATGAACGCGCGCAGCGGGTCGACGACGGCGGCTTCGCCGTCGGAGACGACGAGGTACGCGAGACAGCCCGTAGAGGGGCGCCGGTACTGCACGACGGTGGCGTCGAGGCCGACGTCGAGTTCCGCGGACTCGTAGAGCCGCGCCCATCCCTTCATGCCGCGGTCGAGGTGCTCGGCGTCGTACCCGGCCGCGTCGAGGTCGGCGGCGACCATCTCGCTCGAGCCGCCCTTCGCACAGAGGACGGTGATGCGCCGCTCGTCGGGGAGGCGCTCGCGGAGGTCGTCGGGGAGCCCGTCGAGGAGCTCGAAATACGGGTAGTTCACGACGTCGACCGTCTCGCCGTCGAGATGCCACTCCTCGAAGTCGCTCCGTGAGCGCGCGTCGAGGACGAAGACGTCCTCGCCGGCGTCGATGCGCGCCTTCAGCGCGTCCGGGGTGACCGTCGGGACTCGCTCGGCCGTCGTCGCGGATGTGTCGTCGCTCATCTTCACCCTCATCTATCGACCGGTCGCGGATAAGAGTTTGTATAGAAGTGGAAACAGTACACAATTCTATATCCGTCAAGGAACTCGTTAGAGCGATTTAGGTGTGGTTCCCAGCCCATACGGGGCTACAGTAGTGCTCTTATTGAGAGGGACCACCGATAGGCTTTTGCGTTCGACCACGGTATTGTTCGGTGAAGTCAATACCATGATGGACTACGACATCACTGAGACGCTCGACGTACGAGGAGAGAACTGCCCGATGCCGGTGGTCAAGACGAAACAGCACGTCGACGGGCTCGCTCGGGGCGACGTGCTCGAAGTGCTCGCGACCGACCCCGGGAGCATGAGCGACCTTGGCGGCTGGGCCGAGGCGACCGCCGACGTCACCCTCCTCGATCAGACGGAGGACGACGGCGTGTACAAGCACTACGTCCGCAAGAGCGAGTGAGATGAGCGCGAACACCGACACCACGGACGCGGAGGCGACGCCGAGCGAGGCGGACGCCCTCTCGCGCGCGGAACTCGCGGAGCGCGTCGCGGAACTCGAAGACCGACTCGCCGCCGTCGAAGCGGAGACGACGGAGCGCCAGCCGAAGATGGCCATCGTCGCGACGAAGGGCACGCTCGACATGGCGTACCCCCCGCTCATCCTCGCGAGCACGGCCGCCGCCTTCGGCTACGACGTCACCGTCTTCCACACGTTCTGGGGGCTCGACGTCCTCCACGAGGAGCGCTCGAAGGACCTCAAGTTGAGTTCGGTCGGCAACCCCAACATGCCCGTGCCGAACGCCGTCGGCGCGCTCCCCGGGATGGACCGCGTCACGACGACGCTGATGGAGAAGCGCATCGCGGACAACGACACCGCCACGGTCGAGGAACTCATCGAGACGTCGCTCGACATGGGCGTCGAGTTCCAAGCCTGCCAGATGACCATCGACCTCATGGGCTACGACGAGGACGACTTCTACGACGGCGTGACGACCGGCGTCGGCGCCGCCACCGCGATTCGTGACATGGCCGACGCGGACGTCCAGCTCCTCGTGTGAGCGACCCCGATTCGACGATGACCGAGGAGTCAGGAGACGACGCCCGGGCGGGGGACGCAACCGACGCCGCGAATCGCGACGTCGGGAAGGGCCTCCTCGACGAGGAGATGGGACCGAGCGGGGCGATGGCGCACCTCTACCGGGGCGAAATCCACCGGATGAAGTACTGGCGCGAACGCCTCGACGAGACCACGAACTGGGCGGTCATCGTCATGGCCGCCGTCCTCACGTGGGCGTTCTCCAGTCCCGACAACCCCCACTACATCGTCCTCATCGGCATCGCGACGCTCGGCGTCTTCCTCACCGTCGAAGCACGACGCTACCGTGGGTACGACATCTGGCGCTCGCGCGTCCGAACCCTCCAAGAGAACGTCTGGGCGGTCGGACTCGACCCCGAGACGGAGGTCGCGAACCCCGAGTGGCGCGAGCGACTCGGCGCCGACTACCGCACGCCCACCATCAAGATCACCGCCGAAGAGGCCATCGCGCACCGACTGCGCCGCATCTACCTCCCGCTCTTCACGGTCCTCCTCGTCGCGTGGCTCGTCCGCATCACCGCCTTCTCCCCGGAGTCCGCGCTCGATACCGCCGCCGTCGGCGTGATTCCGGGCACACTCGTCGTCGCGGTCGTCGCGACGTTCGTCCTCGGCGCGCTCGCCGTCGCGTTCCGGCCGCGGACGTGGCACGCGCGCGGCGAGCTCCTCGAGGAGCGCCTCCGAAAGGAGGAGTGAGCGCACCGGGAGCCGACTCACCCGACGGTGCGTTCGAGGAAGCGCCGGATGGCGTCCGGTCCGGCGGGCGGGAGGTCCGCGAGGAGCGGGGTCGGCGTGCCGCCCTCGGGGACGTGCGTGGCCTCGTAGACCGATTGGGCGTGCGTCGGTTCCGCGGCGAGCAGGTCCATCGCGACGCGCTCGGACTCGATGTCCGCGAGGTCCTCGACCCAGACGTGGTTCAGGTCGTGGAGTTCGTAGCGAAGCGCGTTCACGCCCGCGTCGTCGAGCGCGTCGTAGAACCGCCGGCTCTGCTCGACGGCCACCATCTCGTCCTCGCGGCCGTGCATCAATAGCGTCGGCGGGCTCTCCGGAGTGACGTGCGTGACGGGACTCGCCTGCGCGTAGCGCTCGGGGCGCTCCTCGCGCGTCCCGCCAAAGAGGAGCGAGACGGGGCCGCCCTCGTCGTCGACGGCGGTGAAGTCGCTCACGCCGTACCAGCTGACGACGGCCTGCACCGCCCCGGAGGCGTCGGGCGCGACGGTCTTCGTCAGCTCGTCCGCGAAGGCGTCCCCGAGGTCGGTGACGTCGTCGACGACGCCCGCGAGCAGCGCGAGGTGGCCGCCGGCCGAGGAGCCCCAGACGGCGACGTCCGTCGCGTCGTAGCCGTAGTCGTCGGCGTGCGCGCGCAGCCAGCGGATGGCGGCCTTCACGTCCACGAAGTGGTCGGGGAACGCGCCGCGCGGCGTCGGGTTCGACGGGTCCACCTCGACGTCGGCCCCGTCCGGGACCTCTTGGAGGCGATAGCTCACGCTCGCGATCGCACACCCCCACTCGGCGGCGTAGCGTTCCGGATCAGGAATATTTGCGCGCGTCTCCGCCACCCAGCCGCCGCCGTGGACGTAGACGACGAGCGGCGGGTCCTCGACCTCTGGACGGTAGAGGTCGAGCGCCAACTCGCCGCTCTCGCGCTCGGCGTACGTCACTCCCTCGTGGACCGTGACTGACTCCGGCATGGTGTGCGCATCGCGAGCGTGCCGTATAGACCTGCGCCTCCCGGAATCGGATGGGCCGACGTGTCGGAGCGGCCGCGACGGCTCGCGACACGAGACGGAGTTATACCGTATAGCTATACTGTATAGCTATGTTTGTCGAAGGACCGTGGACCTCGCTCGGGCGCACGGCCGTGCTCGATATGCCCCCGAGCGAGGGCGGCGTCGTCGGACGGGGGAGACGGCGGCGGCCCGGTTGGGTGGGGGTGACCAGAACTGAAGCGGGCCGGGCGCGCCTCCCCGCGTAGGCGTGCGTGCCGTACGAGCATGGCTGTCCAGCCCCGATATTGAGGGCCCTTATTGTGGGGCCACTCGCGGCCGCGAAGCGCGTCGGCCGAAAGGGAGGCAACGGGAGCGTCAGTCGCCCGTACTGGGCGTCGTCGGCGCGTCGCGTTCGGCGTCGGTGAGGTAGCACTTCGGGTCGGGCGCGAACGGGTCGTCGTGCGCGGCGGTCGCGCGGAGTCGGGACGCCCCACGGCAGACGTCGCGGTAGCGGCAGTCCGCGCACTTCCCGGAGAGGTGCTCCTCGCGCTCGCGGAGCCCCGAGAGCAGGGGGTTCGACTCGTCCTCCCAGATGGCCGAGAACGGCCGGTCCCGGACGTTGCCCAGCGAGTAGCCCTGCCAGAACTGCGTGAGGTGGACGTTCCCCTGATAGTCGACGTCGGCGACGCGCTCGCCAGTCGGGTCGCCGCCGTTGCGCCGAAGGTAGTCGTGGACCGCGCGCGCCTTCGCCTCGCCGTACTCGCGGCGCGCGTACTCCACGAGGAACGCCGCGTCCGCGTAGTTCCCGACGAGCAGCGTCTCCACCTCCTCGCCGCGCGCGTGGTACTCGCGCGTGAGGTCGCAGAGCTCCTCGACGGCCTCGCGCGTCGCCTCGCGCGAGAGGTCGGCGTCGCTGATGTCCGCGCCGCGCCCGCCGTAGTCGAGGTGGTAGAAGCAGAAGCGATTCACGCCCTTCTCGTAGAGCAACTCGACGACGTCCGTCATGTCGGGGGCGTTGTGCTGGGTGATGGTGTAGCGCAACCCCGTCTTGATGCCCGCGTCGAGACACGCCTCGATGCCGCGAATCGCGGCGTCGAACGCGCCCTCCTGCCCGCGGAAGTCGTCGTTGCGCTCGTGGAGGCCGTCAACGGAGACGCCCGCGTACGCGAGGCCGGCATCCCTCAGGTCGGCGACGCGGTCCGGGGTGAGGAGCGTGCCGTTCGTCGAGAGCACCGGCCGAATCCCCCGGTCGGACGCGTACGCGACGAGTTCTTCGAGGTCGTCCCGAACGCAGGGCTCCCCGCCGGAGAAGAGGACGACCGGCGCGCCGTACGCCGCGAGGTCGTCGAGCAGGCGCTTGCCCTCCTCGGTGGTGAGTTCGCCGTCAGCGGTCTCGGTGTCGGCGGCGGCGTAGCAGTGCTCGCAGTAGAGGTTGCACTGCTTCGTGAGGTTCCACACGACCACGGGCTTCGTCGTTCGGTCCTCGACGATCTGGGGTTTCCCCGAGTCCGCGGCGTCGTCGTAGCGGAGGCCGTCGCCCTCCGCGTCGAGGTCACAGAGGAGTTTGCTGACGGAGATCACGACTCCTCCACCCCCGCGGCGGGCGCGCCGTCCTCGGTGCCTGCCTCGGTCTCGACGCCGTCGGCGACGAAGCGAGTGACGGCCGTCGCGGGCGCGACCCAGACGTCCGCGAGTTCCGCCCCGAAGAGCCGCGTCGCCTGCTCGTGGGCGACGTCCGCGTTCGGTGCGGTGACGCTCCCGACGTGCCGGAGCGCCGCCTCGGTGGTCTCCCGAACGAACACCTCCCACTCGCCGCTCGTCGCACTCCGTGACCGTGCGTCTATCCGCCGGCGGTCGGTCTCGTCCATACCCGACGTGTCTCGCGGCGTCGGCATACCGTCGTCGTCAGTTCCCGCGCGCTGGGAACGCTCCCGAGGGGCGCCGCGGTCAGGTGGGTCGGACGCGCGCCAGTAGCGCCCGCATCCGACCGAGGAAGTCACGACGTGCGTGCGAGTTACTCGCGAGTGTACGCGTGCTGTTCGCGACGACGAGGAGACTGGACGCGCCCATCGCGACGGCGGCGACGAGCGGGTTGAGGAGGCCGACGAGCGCGAGCGGGACGGCGACGGCGTTGTAGCAGAGCGCCCACGCGAGGTTCTCGCGGACGCGACGCCGGGTCGCGCGCGCGACACCGAGGAGCGCGGGGAGCGCGCGCAGGTCGTCGGTGGTGACGACGGCGTCGGCGGCGTCGACGGCGAGCGCGGTGGCGTCGCCGAGCGCGACCCCCACGTCGGCGGCGGCGAGCGCGGGCGCGTCGTTCGACCCGTCGCCCACCATCGCGACCGTCCCCTCCGTGCGGAGGCGGTCGACGACCGCGGTCTTCCCCTCGGGCGGGACGCCGGCGAAGACGTCGGCGACGCCCGGATGCTCGCGGAAGCGCTCGGCGGCCGCGCCCTCGTCGCCCGTGAGGACGACGACGCGGTGCGCGACCGCGAGGTCGGCCACCACCGCCTCCCACTCGGGCAGGGGGTCGTCACCCGCGAGGACGACGGCGCGCGCGGTCCCCCGGGTCCCGACGACGGCCGGGACGAGGCCGCGTTCGTCGGCCCCCGCAACCCGCTCGGCGAGCGCGTCGGGGACCGACCACCCTTCTTTCTCGAAGAGCGCGGGCCGCCCGACGAGCACGCGCTCGCCGTCGACGGTCCCGGAGACGCCCGTGCTGTGGCGCTCGACGTCGCTGACGGTGTGCTCGACCGCGTCGTCGGCGTGCGCGCAGACGGCGTGCGCGACCGGGTGGTCGGCGTACTGTTCGAGCGCGGCCGCGACCCCGAGGACGGTCTCGTCGCCCGCGACGTCGTGGACGCGCATCTCCCCGGTGGTGAGCGTGCCCGTCTTGTCGAACGCGACGACGTCGACGTCCGCGCCGCGCTCGAAGACGGACGCGTCGGTGACGATGGAGCCGTGCGCGAGCGCGCTCCGGACCGCGTTCGAGACGGCGAGCGGCGTCGCGAGGCCGAGCGCGCACGGACACGAGACGACGAGGACGGTGAGCGCGGTGAGGAGCGCCGCTTCGGCCGACGAGCCGAGCGCGAGGTGCGCGACGAACGCGCACGCCGCGAGCACGAGCACGGCCGGGACGAAGACGCTCGCGAGGCGGTCGGCGAGCTGCTGGACGCCGCCGTGCGTGCTCTGGGCCTCCCAGAGGGTGGCGACGACGCGGTCGAGCGTGCTCTCGGTGTCCGTGACTACGACGGTCACGCCCCCGGACACGAGGACGCTCCCGCCGACGACGTCGTCGCCGGGTTCGACCTCTCGGGGCGTGGATTCGCCCGTGAGGAGCGATTCGTCGACCGCGCCGTCGCCGTCGGTGACGGTGCCGTCGAGGGGGACGCGCTCGCCGGTCGCGACGACGACTGAGTCGCCCGCGTCGACGCGCTCGAGGGGGCGCTCCGCGATGCCGTCGTCGGTCGCGACACGCGCGGTCTCGACGCCGTCGGCGGTGCGCTCGGCGAGCCCGGCGCTCGCGCGCGCCTTCGCCTTCGACTCCCAGTGCTCGCCAGCGGTGACGGCGAGGACGATGACGACCGGGATGTCGAAGTAGACGTCGACGCCGCCGGTGAGGAGGACGGCGAGGCTGTAGACGAACGCGGCGCTCGCGGCGAGCGCGACGAGGAGGTCCATGTTCGGGCGGCGCGCGCGCAGGCTGACGAGCGCGCCCCGGAAGACCGGGTAGCCCGCGAGCGCCGTCGCCGCCCCCGAGAGGACGGCGACGTTCCAGAAGAGGTACTGGCCGCCGACGCCGCGCGGGTCGAAGAACGAGACGATAGGGCCCGCGCCGAGGTAGATGGGGTAGAGGAAGAGGACGTACCAGAGCATCACCATCATGCCGAAGAAGCCCCCGGCGAGCAGACGCATCCCCGTCGTGAGCGTCTCCTCGCGCTCGGCCTCCTCGTCGGCGTCGGCGACCCGGTAGCCGTAGCCGGAGAGCGCGTCCGCGATCTCCTCGCGCTCGCCCGCCTCGGGGTCGTAGGTGACCTTCAGCGCGTCGTTCGCGTAGCTCGCGGCGGCGTCGTGGACGCCCTCGGTGTCGGCGGCGCGGCCCTCGAGGAACGCCTCGCAGGTCGCGCAGTGCATGCCGTCGACGGCGAAGTACGCCGTCTCCGCCGTCTCGGGGACGTCGGTCGCGTCCGCCGCGTCCGCGCCGTCGGTCGCGTTCGCGCGCAGGTCCTCGCGGACGGCCTCGGGGTCCGCGTCCGCGACGGCCGCGTCGTCGAGAGTGCGCGCGACCTCGAGACAGCCCCGACAGCAGAACGCCCCGTCGACGCCGTCGTCCGTGACGGGGGGGTCGGGCGTCGGGAGGTCGCAGAGGGTGCAGTGCGTCTGGTCGGACATCGGGGATTATCGGTTCGGTATCGGGGCGAGTTGGACGGTCTTCTCGGAGGGTTGGTTGCCGATCGTGACGGTCGTCTCGACGCTCGCGGGCGTCGCGTCCGCCGGCAGGACGTACTCGGCGGTGAAGGACGCCGTCTCGTCCGGTGCGACGGGGTCGGTGGTGTAGCCGCCCTCGACGGTGTCGCCGCCGTCGGTGGTGACGGCGCCGAGTTCGAGGCGGTAGGGCGCGTCGGCGGTGTTGCGGACGGCGACCGCGAGCTGGAGGCGCCGGCCGTCCTCGACCTCGGTGAGCGCGGCGTTCTGCAGTTTCTCACGGGTGTCGAGGTCGGGGCGGAGGTCGCCGCCGATACCCACGGAGACGCCGGTGGGGTCGTCCCACGTGCTGTCCTCGCCGAAGTCGTTCTGCAGGAGGCCGACGAAGGTCTCCGTCTCGACGACGACCGGGATGGCGATACTGATCGGTGCGAAGTAGCGGACGAACGACCGGCGACTCCAGACGTCGTTCTCGGCGTCGCCGTCGCCCGCATCGTCGCTCGGGGTGGATGCGTGTTCGGTCATAGTCAGACTGGGATGGGGGCGCTTCCGGGTGCGAACAGGCCGTTCTGTACCATCGCCGCGAGCGGCGGGCCGTACGCGATGAGCAACAGCAGGAACGTCAGCGCGACCCAGACGCGGAAGTCGTCGAGGATGCGCGGGCTGTGCTCCGGCCCGGAGAGCGCCTCGGGGATGTGGCCGTTGACGGCGAGCGGTTCGGCGCCGCGCTCGCCGAGCCACGTCGAGAGGACGACCGCGAGGAAGCACAGCAGCGAGGCGAAGAGGATGAACGCCCCGCCGACGGTCTGCAGGTGGAGCTCGCCCATCGTCGCGATGGGGGTGTTGAAGAGCACCTGCTCGTACTGGGGTTCGGAGGTGCGTCGCGGGACGCCCGCGAGGCCGACGCGGTGCATCGCGTTCGACATGAACACCATGCCGACGAACCAGAGGTACGGTTGGACGGCGGCGAGCGTCCGCAGGCGCAGGCGCTTGCCGGTGAGCTGCGGGAGCAGCCAGTAGGTGATCGCCATGAACGTCAGCGCGACGGCGGTGCCGACGGTGAGGTGGAAGTGGCCGGGCACCCACATCGTGTTGTGGACGAGGGCGTTCACGTTCAGCCCGGCGTTCACCATCCCGCCGAAGCCGCTCGCGGCGAACGCGAGGCCGGCGAGCGCGATGCCGGAGAAGGACGGGTTCTCCCACGGGAGCGCGCGCAGCCACTTGAGGAGGCCTTTACCGCCGCGCTGGCGGGCGCCGTGCTCCATGCTCGCGACGACCGTGAACGCGGTGAGGAGGCTCGGCAGGAGGATGAAGTACGTGCTCGTCATCTGCACGAACTTCAGGCCCTGCGAGAGCCCGGGGTCACCGTACTGGTGGTGGACGCCGACCGGCGTGCTCAACACGAGGAAGAGCACGAAGACGACGCGCGCGAGCGGGTCGCTGAAGAGCCGGCCGCCCGAGAGCTTCGGGAAGATTGTGTACCAGACGAAGTACGCGGGCAGCAGCCAGAAGTAGACGACGGCGTGCCCGAAGTACCAGAAGAGCGTCCGCGTCAGCAGCGGGTCGACGCGGGGGATGAGCCCGAGCGACCACGGCAGGAGGAAGACGACGACCTCGACGGCGACACCGAGCGTGCAGACGACCCAGAGCAGCATCGTCGCCACCGCCATGAACGTCTGTAAGGGGATGCGCTCGTCGGGGTGCTCCGCGCGCCAATCGAGGAGTGCGAGGACGTAGTCGACGCCCGCGCCCCACGAGCCGACGACGAGGAGCGCGAGGCCGAGGTAGAACGTCGGGCTCGCCTCCAGCGGCGCGTAGAACGTGTAGAGGACGGCGGCGTGCGTCGGGATGAAGCCGACGATACCCCCCAAGATGGTGACGAACGCCAGCACGGTGCCGAGCGTCATCAGGCCGAGCCAGCCCCACGTGAATCGGAGGTCGCGAAAGCCCGTGTCGAGGCTGCGCGTGACTCCCCACGTGAAGAGGCCGACGATGAAGAACGTCGTGAAGACGAGCGCCATCAGCACGCCGTGCGCGGTGAGGATGGAGTAGTAGTCGACCGACGAGAAGAGCGAGCGACTGTACCCCGTGCGGAAGAGCGCCTGCAGGACGCCGAGCGCGCCGCCGAGGCCGATGGAGGCGAACGCGATGGCGAACGCCGTGCGGACGACGCGCGCCTCCCCGGGGAAGTCGTCGACGTACGTCATGCCGGCACCTCCGGCGTCGCGATTGATGCCTGCGTGGACGCGTTCACGGCGCTCGCGTTCGCGGCGTCAGCGCTCGCCGTCGCGTTCTGTGACATCGCGTCGGCGGGCACGACGACGAGTTGGCCCGCCATGCTCTGGTGGCCGGCGCCGCAGTACTCGTGACAGACGATGCCGTACGTCTTCGGCTCGTCGAACTCGGTGGTGAACTCGGTGACTTGTCCGGGGATGACCATGGTGTTCAGCTGCGTGCCGACGACGTCGAAGCCGTGGACGACGTCCGGGCTCGTGACGTAGAAGGTCACGGTGGTGTTCGCGGGCACCGTGATCGGCTCTTGGGTGCCCGGCTGGAAGAGGAACTGGCGCGCGACGACGTGGACGACGTAGTGGTCCTCGCTCGCCCAGTGCCCGCCGGGGTCGGCGAACTCCGTGTCGTCGAGCGCGGACGGGTCGAGTTGCTGTCCGGTGTCGCCGACGGTGCCGACGCCGACGCCGGCGACCCCGTAGACGATGGAGGCGATGAGCCCCACGATGAACAGCAGCGATACGGCGATCCAGATCTTCTCGAGTCTGTGTATTTCCATCGTGTTAGCCGAAGATGTGCGGGCCGGTTCCGAGGAATTCGACGAAGTACATGAGCGCCCACGCGACCGAGATGATCACGAAGTAGACGGCGAGCAGGAGCGCCGTCCCCCACGGGTCGTACTCGTCGTGGTCGATCTCGCGCTCGGGCGTCGCGGGCGGTGCCTCCGTGGTCGCCGGGGGTTCGGCGGACTCGCCGCGCTCGAACAGGTCGTCGAACGCACCGGCACGGCCGTAGTCCCAGAGGAGGTAGGCGACGATGGCCGGCACCGCGACGGCGGAGGGGCCGGCCATCCACGCGACGTTCCCCCAGTTGAGGTCGGGGACGAGACCGCCACCGCCGCCGCCGCCACCGCCGGCGCTCCCGGTGACGAAGATGCCGCCCTTCATCCCCATCGAGAGGTGGGGCGTGCAGTAGTAGCGGTAGGTACCGCTCGTCTCGAAGGTGTGCGAGTGCGTGTACCCCTCGTTCTTGATGGAGTCGACGCCCTCCCAGCTCGACCCGGAGGGCGCGGACTCGATCTGGATGTCGTGCGTGTTCGACGTCCACTCGAAGGTCACCTCCGTTCCGGGCGAGATCTTCAGCGCCGGCGGCGAATAGGCGTACGTGCCGCCGTTGCCCTGCGCGCCCACCTCGACGGTGACCGAGTCCTGTCCGGTCTTGTCGACGGTCGAGCCGTCGTAGTTTCCGACCGCGCCGCCGCGCCCCGAGTCCGTGAACCAGTCGCCCCACTCGGGGCTCCCGCCGCCGCCGGCACCGGAGCCGCCGACGACGACCGCGCCCTTCATCCCCATCGAGAGGTGGGGCGTGCAGTAGTACTTGTAGACGCCTGCCGTCTCGAAGGTGTGCGAGTGCGTGTATCCCTCGTTCTTGATGGAGTCGACGCCCTCCCAGCTCGACCCGGACGGCTTCGACTCGACCTGAACGTCGTGCGTGTTCGACACCCACTCGAAGGTCACCTCCGTGCCGGGCGAGACGCGGACCGCTGGCGGCGCGTACCCGTACGGCCCGCCGTTGCCCTGCGCGCCCACCTCGATAGTGACGGAGTCCTGTCCGGTCTTGTCGACCGTCGTCCCGTCGAAGTTCGAGGTTGCGCCGCCGCGCGCCGAGTCCGTGAACCAGCCGCCGTAGTCCGGTGACGCGCCGGCCGCGACGCCGGTGCTCGCGCCGAGCGCCACCGCGGCCGCCGACGCGTCGCGGAGGAACCGCCGACGGCTGTACCGACGCTCAGGCACCGCACTCACGGGCCGGGGTCGACCCACTGCTCGCCGCCGTCACACCCACCACGAGTGGTCGTAGCGATCGCATACTCGCACATCAGAGGAGCATCCACTTATCGTAACGCAGGCTTCCCAGCGCGTAGGAACACCCGACAGCCCTTATCTACTCCCGGAAGTAGCGATGACCATGGCCGACGTCCCACACCAATGGCTGGCAGTACTGGCGCTGCTCGCACTCCTCCCGGTCGCCGTCTACTTCGCGACGAACACCGACCTCGTCGTCGCGCTCACGTTCGTCAACGTCGTCCTCATCGCCGCGATGCTCTACCGGTTCTTCGTCCCCGACGAGGACGACCAGCCCGTCTCGGAGCACGCCTGACCACCACCGAGCACCTGAGTACCCGAGCGTCGAGGCGAGCAGTTCGGGCACGAGAGGTGGTCTACCGGAGCCGCGTCGAACCATTATTTTGTATCTCGGATGGGAACGCGTTGCCTATGCTCCCCTACATCGGCGAAGCGTTGTTCAACGAGCCACGAGGCCGCCCCCTCGCACTCGTTCAGTTCGGCGCATCCCTCGTCTTCGCGAGCATGTTCGTGTACGCTTGGAGCGGCGGCAACGCTGACGGAGCCCGGTGGGTGCTCTTTCCGGTCGTCGGAACGTCGCTGTCGGGTATCGCCGAGTCCCTCCCCGAGACCCGGCGACGGGCGGCGGGCGTCCTCCGCGTCGCGGGAATACTCGTCCTACTATGTCTGGTTATCGCCCCCGTCGCCGGTTTCGAGTTCATCATCGGCGGGTAGCTGTCGGCGCCGTCGCTCGCGTTCCGGGTCTTCCCCGACGGGCTCCGCGGCGACCTCGCTTCCGTCACTTCGATGTGGAGCGGAGGGAGCGACTCGCGAAAATCCCCATTAGCGGTCACCGACACTACACCGTTCCCGGGAGAAGACTGAGCGGGTCGGGGCCGTCACGGCGTCGCCGCACACCGGCCGCTCCAGAGCGTACGGTGGGCTATCGGTTCGGGGCCCGAGAGTCGTGTCGCCTGCCGAGCGACGGCGACGTCGACCGCGACGAGGTCGGCGTCGTACGTGGCGTTCCAGCGCTCGCAGAGGGAGCCGGCGTACGCCGCAGTGAGCCGGGGGTCGTCGCGCTTCCAGACGTTGCTGAGGTACTTCCGCCAGCGCGCGCTCGGGTACTGCGCGGCGAAGTCGTCGGGCGGCGTCCACGTGACCGCGCGCCCGGTCAGCGCGTTCACCGTCGACCCGTTCGTGGTGCGCGCCGGCGCGACGAACCAACGGTCGCTGCGCGGCGGGTCGGGCGCGAACATGTTCCAACTGTACTCCGAGGGTGCGACCGACGCCTCGTCCGACCCGCCGACGTCGAGCGCGCCGAGCGCGACCGCGTTCCACGCGAGCGCGGCGACGAGGAGGACGCACAGGACGACCGGAACGGCGTGCCGGAGGGGCCGAACGACGCCGTCCGGGAGGCGGGGCGACGGGCGGGGCAGCCGTGGGAGGCGGCTGGCGAGCGCGGTGAGGCGTCGGCCGCCGGCGCGTGCGGCGACACGCGCCACGCGTCGCTCGACGCGCGCCCAGACGCCGCCGTGGAGGAAGACGAGGAGCGCGGCGGCGGAGACGAGCGGGAAGACGCCGACGCGGAGCGTGAGGAGCATCGCGAGGTGCGCGCCGAGGAGACAGGCGGCGAGCGCCGTCCGCACGCGGCCGGTGGCGAGCACGAGGAGGGGTGAGGCGGCGATCAGCGCCAGCCACAGCCAGTCGGCGACCGTGAGGAGGAGCGCGTGCTCGGCGAGCGCGGGCCCGAGGAGGACGGTGAACTCGCGGAGGGAGAAGACGTAGCGGACGGCGTCGCCGCGTAGCCAGAGTTCGCCCCGGTGTTTGAACAGCGCGTTGACGACGTAGACGACGACGACCTGGATCAGGAGGCCGGCGGAGGCCACGCTGGCGACGCTTGCGAGGCGCTGGCGAGCCGAGCCCCGGTGAACGGCGTCGACGGACCAGCGCGTGCCGAGCGGGAGGAACAGCCCCCAGAAGAGGAGGCGACGCAGCAGGGAGTCGCCCGCGTTCAACACGAGCGGGTTCCGCGCGTGCAGGGAGACGAGGAGGAGGAGCGACGCGAGCGTCGCCACGCGCGTGTGGTAGCCGAGGCAGAGCATGAGCGCGAACGCGCCGGCGAGCGCGAACAGCGCGAGTTGGAGCCACGCGTCCCCCGAGAGCGCGTGGAGCGAGAGCTGGGAGAGAGTCGGGTAGAGGTCGGCGAGCACGGCGCGCGGGAGGACGCCGGCGTCGGTATAGAACGCGCGGAGGTGGCGCGTTCGGAGGGCGAGGTCGACGAGGAGGAGGAGGCCGAGCGCGACGCGAAGCGCCGCGAGCGCGCGCGTGTCGATACGCAGTCGGTCGATGAAGCCGTCGCGGAGCGACGCGAACGCGGTCCGAATGGAGGTCGGGAGGGCCAACCGGGATCAGTGGCTCGTCGTCGCTCGGCCGCGAGAATAAGCCTTCTGCTCGTGCCGGTGCACGAGTGTCCGGCGGCGAACGGTGGCGTGGAGTGAGTCGGCGACGACGGCGGTGCCGACAACACGACACATTAGAGTTTTCAAACTCCACCAAATACACCAATATACTCCCAGTACGTTTTGTTCTTGTTCCCTATATTGTGTTTTCGTGTTCCTTAATCAGTTTTAACACTACGTACGGAAGTATTATCTTCAGGAAGGACGAGTCGAGAGACGATGAATGGGGATGAATCCCACGCCCTCGACATCCGCGGCGACACCGGGCCGTTCCGCTACCTCTTCGAGAACGTCCAAGACGCCGTCGTCGCGTTCGAACTCGATGACGGGGAGCCGGTCGTATCGCTGGTCAACGACGCGTTCTGCGAGACGTTCGGCGTCACCCACGAGGAGGTCGTCGGCGCCTCGCTGAACGACCTCATCGTCCCGACCGGCCGGATGTCGGAGAGCGACCGGTTCGACCGGCGGACGGCCGCCGGCAAGCCGAACCACGCCATCGTCGACCGGCTCACCGAGGACGGCCTCAAGACCCTCCTCTATCGCGGCATCCCCTACGACGGCGGCGACCGCGGGTTCGCCCTCTACACCGACCTCACGGACGAGATCCGTCGCGAGCGCGAACTCGCCGTCCTCAACCGCGTCCTTCGCTACAACCTCTCCGAGGAAGTCGAGAGCCTCGTCGAGCACGCCGAGCACCTCGCCGAAGCGGTCGAGGACCCGGTGCTCGTCGAGTCGGCACGCGAAGTCCGGACGAGCACGCTCGCGCTCGACCGGATGGTCGAGGAAGCGAGCGACCTCGAGGACGTGCTGGACGCCGACCCGGACCTCGACGGGGTCGCGCTCGCGGACGCCGTCGAGGCCGCCTTCGATGACGTGCCGCTCGTCGACTACGCGGACGTCACCGTCGACATCGGCGACGTCCCGCCCGTGCGCTCGGGCGGCCACCTCGACCGCGCGATCGCCGCGCTCGTCGACAACGCGATCAGGCACACCGAGGCGCAGACGCCCCGCGTCCGCGTCAGCGCCGAGCACGCGGACGACGTCGTCGCTCTGACGGTGCGCGACCACGGACCCGGGCTCCCCGAGCGGGAGCGCCGCCTCCTCACCGGTGACGTCGAAGTCACGCCGCTCGACCACGGGAGCGGCCTCGGACTCTGGCTCGTCCGCTGGATCACCACCGCCTACGACGGCGCCGTCACCTACGAGGAACGCCCGGACGGCGGGAGCGACATCACGCTCGAACTCGTGCCCGCGCAGGACTGAGGCACCGTATCGGTGCGCATCCGCGCGGACGAAGACCGGAGTCGCGTGTTCGGGCCGGGCTACACGACGGCACCCGACGGGTCGGGATACGTCCCCGCGGTCATCGCGGATATTGTCGCCACCCACGACTCGTGACTCGCCGTCACCGAGAGCGTGGGCGGTGGCGCGTGCTTCGAGAGACGCGATGTCGATCCAGCGAACGATAGGGACCGTTCGGCACGTCAAGAACACTTACAACTCGGGTTGGCGTTTCGTCGGGGGGGAGGGCGGTATTCAAGAAGAGGAGAAAAAGAGGGTAATAGTACTGTTTTCGAGAGAAAAGGAATCGAGGCTGGGTCGCGAACGCCGCCGTCGCCCCCACTCCAGATTGTAAGTGTTCCGTGGGCAGAGAGGGCGACCCCCCCAGTGGGGAGGGCGAATCAGCTACTGAGTTAAAGACATGGAATAGTGGTGTAATACACTCCCCGGATTGTAAGTGTTTATATCCGTATTTAGGGCCTGTAGCTCCGATAGACAGTAGATAGATCATATTGCCTAAGGAGAAAAGACTAATACTACTATACTAGCCTAGTATCTAGTCTAGTAGTAGTACGGTAGTAACTGCTTCAACGGTTCTGGGTGTGGAATTTCGTACGTCTCGGCCGGTCTCTTGTCTCAGACTTCTCTCGTCTCGATATTGCTCCTTAGTTGCTCGTTTCTCCTCCTCCTCCCTTTTTCCTCTCTCCCTACCCCCCACCCCTCCTTCTCTCGCCGAAGAACACTTACAATCTGGGGGGTGTGTGTTCCGGTGTTTTCGGGAACACTTAGAACAGTTAGAACACTTGCAGGGGAGGGTTAATGTGGGTGGAGTGTGACGACGTGGCTATGGACTCGCCGTTCAAGGGGTCGAATCACATCTTCCGGGACAAGGAGCCGTTCAAGGAGGGCTACACTCCGGAGGAAATCCTCGAGCGCGAGGAGGAGATTCAAGAGTACGCCGCCGCCCTCCAGGACATCCCCGACGGGTTCGGTGCGCCCAACGTCTTCATCTACGGGCAGACGGGCGTCGGGAAGACCGCGACGACGCAGAAGGTCATCGAGTTCCTTGAGGACGAGGCGGCGAGTGCCGACGTCGAGCTCACGACGCTCTCGGTCAACTGCAACAAACGGACGTCGACGTACAAAGTCCTCCAGTATCTCGCGAACGAACTCTACCCCGACCAGCACTTCAAGCAGGGGACGCATCCCGACACCCTCTGGGAGCGCATCTACGCGCGCCTCGACGAAATCGGCGGCTACGTCATCGTCATCCTCGACGAGATCGACAAACTCGGCGAGGACGAGGAACTCCTCTACGACTTCCCGCGCGCGAAGGCGATCGGCGAACTCGAACACGCCGAGGTTGGCATCGTCGGCATCAGTAATAACTTCAAGTTCCGCGAGAACCTCTCCCAGCGCGTCAAGTCGACGCTCTGCGAGAAGGAGATCCAGTTCTCACCCTACGACGCGAACGAGCTCCGCTCTATCCTCTCCTACTACGCTGACCTCACGTTCCGCGACGGCGTCCTCTCCGACGACGTCATCCCGCTCACCGCCGCGCTCACGGCCCAGGACTCCGGCGACGCCCGAATGGCGCTCGACCTCCTCGAAACCGCAGGCGACATCGCGCGCCACGAGGACGACGACGCCGTCCTCGAGGACCACGTTCGCATCGCGCGCAGCGAGGTCGACCGTGCGAACACGCGCGACATCATCACCGAACGCCTCACCAGCCAGATGCAACTCGTCCTCATGGCGACGACGCTCCTCGTCATCGACCCCGACGGCGAGGCGAAGGTGAAGACGATCTACTCGCTCTACAAGGACCTCTGCGACCGCATCGACTCGGACACGCTCTCCGAAAGCCGCGTTCGCGACCACCTCGACACGCTCGAGATGTTCGGCCTCCTCGAGAAGGGCGAGCACAATCTCGGGCGTCGCGGCGGGCGCTCGTACATCTACTCGCTCGTCGACGAACCCCGCATCATCGTCGAGACGTTCCGCGAGGACGACCGCCTGCAACGCGGGTTCCCCTCCTCGGTCGACAGCCTCCTCGGGTCGTTCGAGCAGTCCAGTCGCTCGCACGTGCAGAGCGAGTTCGACGTCTGAGGGCGTCGAGAACACTTACAACGCGGGGGGTGTGGCCGTCCACGCACCCGCTCGACTGCCGCCTGTCTCCGTCTCCCACGGGCATCATTTCCCGGCCGATATAGACGGTGACGAGACCGGATACACTTACAACGTGGGGGGTGTGGGTGTGTGGTCGGTGCCGCCTCCGCGCGCCGATTTGCGTCCGTGCCGTTCTCGGCGAAGCGCTCGGCCGGCAGTCAACACGCGGTGACCGGCGAGGATACACTTACAATCCGGGGGGTGGTCGCGTTCGACCGGTCGATTCAGCGCCCCTGCCGGTTGCTGCTCCGGCGTATCACTTCGCGAGCGTGCGAAAGCTCGCGAGCACGCGCTCGGTATGTCCGCGAACGCGTGCGGTCCCGTTCTTCGACCGCCTCAGTCGTCGCTCTCCGCGACCGCCGTTTCGGTCCGCGCCGTCGCGCGCGGCGGCGCGTGGAGCGCGAACGCGGCGAGGCCGGCGATGACCGCGAGTGCGCCACCGAGGAGGAACGTCCGGTCCCACCCCATCGAGGAGACGAGGAGGCCCGTAACGGTACCGCCGAGGACGCCGCCCCACGTCTTTCCAGAGTAGAGGAGCGCGTAGTTCGCCGAGGAGTGCTTCGTGCCGTAGTAGTCCGCGACGAGCATCGGGAAGAGCGTGTACTTCGGGCTCCAGAAGAACGTCGCGACGACGACGGCGGCGACGAACACTCCCGCGATCCCCTGTATCCCGAAGTAGACGACGGCGAACAGTCCCAGACCGCACAGGAGGAAGGACAGCGCGGTCATCCGCATCGGCTCGAAGCGGTCGGCGGCCTCCCCGAGGACGAGGCGCCCGATCGCGCTCGAGAGCGGGAGAAGCGTCGCGGCGAGCGTCGCAATCACGGGTGCGAGGTCGTGATAGACCGCGTAGTCGACGATTTTCTCCGTCAGCATCAACCCCGACCCCGAGACGGCGACGAACATCGCGTACAGCAGCCAGAACTGCCACGTCCGCAGCATCTCCCGCCACGTGTACTGCTTGCGACGCGCGCTCGCGCCCGCACTCTCGGCGCCCGCTTCGTTCGACGCCTCCGCCGTGCCGTCGTCCGAGTCGTCGCGCCAGCCAGCGGGCGGATCTCGGATGACGAGTGCACCGACGAGCACGACGACGAAGATGAGGATGCCGACGTTCCGCAGGAGCGAGACGTACGCACCATCGGGAACCGTCGGTCCGGTGTTCGCGCGGACGTACGGGACGAGCGCGGCGGGACCGGCGGCGAACGCCATCGTTCCGACGCCGGTCGTGAGCCCGCGCCGGTCCGGGAACCACTTGAGCGCGGTGTTGACGGCGACCGTGTAGACGATGCCGACGCCGAACGCGCCGAGCGAGTAGACGAGGTAGACCTGCCAGACGGTCGTCGCGTAGCCGAGCGCGACGTACCCGCCGCCGGCGAGCACCGCCGCGAGCGCGCAGACCCCGCGCGGGCCGTGGCGGTCCCGCCACCATCCCACCGGGAACTGCGAGCACGCTTGCACGGCGACGAACAGCGTGAACACCGTCGAGAGCGCCGCCGCTTCGATGCCGAGGTGTCGTGCGACCGGCGAACGCAGGCTCGACCAGACGTACTGGTACGGGCCGACGACCGCCATCATCGCGGCGGCCGCCGCGATGAGCCACCACCGCGAGAACCCCAAGACGTCCTTCGCGCGCGCGGCGTGATCCGTCTCGGTACTCATGCGGCCTCCATAGGTGTTCCCGGACGGGTCGCCCCATAAATTCCTCGCACCCGCGCCCTCACAGCGACACACCTCGGTGTGGCGATTACTCCTCGCTTACTCCGCGTCGAGGTCGTACCCCCACTCGCGGAGGACGTCCGCGATGAGCTCGGGGTTGCGCTGGGCGACGACCATCGCGGCCTCGCGGTAGTCGGACTTGTAGACGGTTTCGCCGAGCGCGTCCTCGAGCGTGTCCTGGAGGTCCTCCTCGCCCGCGATGACGTCCTCCCGGAGGAAGTACGGCACCTGCTCGCGGCCCTCGTTCACCTTGTTTCGCCGGAGCTTGTAGGGGATCGAACTCATCGAGGGACGGTCGTCGCTCCCCTCGGCTTCCGCTGCGGCGTCACTCGATGTGTCGCTCGCCGCGCTTGCGTCGCCGCCCGCGTCCGTTTCCGTGCCGGCCGCGTTCTCGGCGCCTCCCGCCGCCGCCGGTTCGCCCGCGTCGCTCGCGGCGTCGGCCACGGATTCCTCGACCTCCTCGCCGTCCGAGCCCTCGACATCGGCATCCTCCGCGTCGTCAAGGCCGGAGTCCCGCGATCCCGATTTGAGGCCCATTACGCCGACACCTCCGGCGTGTCGAGTCCCGCTTCGGCCTCGAGGAACGCGGCGAGCTCCTCGAACTGCTCGAGCGTCTCAAGCTCGTAGTCGCGCTCACGCGAGCGGTGCGCCTCGATATAGCGATATGGACTACATTGCTGTCGCCAACAGCCCTCCATCAGCGACCCGCGCTCGCCGATGACGACCGGCACCGGGAAGCCGCTCTCCCGGAGCTCGCCGAGGATTTCGCGCTGGTCGCGCGTGTCCCGATAGCCGATGGGGAGGACGGCGAGGACGCCGACGTCGATGCCGATGTTCTCCTCGAGGCCGTCCACGAGGTCGTCGAGGCCCTCGATGGACTCCTGGCCCTTCGCCGTCGCCTCGAAGGGGATGACGACGTTCCGCACGGCGACGAGCGCGTTGTAGAGGATGGGGCCCGCCTTCCCGGCGGTGTCGACGACGACGACGTCGTACGCCTCGCGGACGTCCGCGTCGCGGAGTACGCGGTGGAGCTGGTGGTACATGCTGTAGGACTCCCCGAGGCGGTCGGCCTGCTGTTTCTCGCTCAGGAGGAACTCGTGGAGGTCCTCGAGCATGTTGTGCGAGGGGACGAGGTCGACGCCGGCCTCGACCTCGTGCGTGAGGTCGTGGAAGTCACCCTTCGGTCGGCCGACGAGGTGGCGGACGAGGTTGTCGACCTCGGGGTCGCCCCGGTCGTAGTCCGGTCCGAAGAAGTAGGTCAGACTCCCGTTCTGTGTGTCCATGTCGATGGCGAGGACGTCGTGGCCGTTGCGCGCGTGGCTGACCGCGAGCGTCGCCGCAGTCGTCGTCTTCCCGACGCCGCCGGCCTCCGACACGGGGGTGTAAGTCAGCATATAGCGTCTCATTGTGGTCCTCGAATATAAAACTAAGTCAGACAGTATAGTTATAGATTATAGCTATACGATATAGTTCGGTAGTATAGTTATTTGCGGTCCAGGTGATATCTCCGATAGCCTGTGCGAGTCCGTCTACCTCCAGATCCCCGGACTACGGCGTTTTCCTCCTCTATCGGTGGACTAGGCGCCTCCGGCACCAATCCGGCACGATCTCCACGGGTGGTATCCGAGCCGATACCCAATAGTGGATAAGTACACGTTTCCACTATAGGTATATGGTATAGGTAGATAGTATAGCTATATCATCTGGGGCCTGCCTCAACTCGTCCCGCTTCGATCGCCCCCGCGCCTCTTAGTAGCCACCTTCACCAGCTATTTGCTATATCTGAACTCTATGACTATCCCTCAATCTATATTTTCCACCTATTGAATACCTCTACATCGCACGCGTTCGTCCGCGAGCTCGACGGCTTGGCCGGCCCCGGCGTACTTAGGCGATAGGTGTGCCCCCAATCTCGCCACCGACGAGTATCGAATGACCGGCGTCGACGACCACCACCTCGTCGAGATAGAGCGCTCAGAGATACTCGCCGAAGATGTCGGCGAACTCCTTTTGGACGAGGTCACGCATGGCGTCGGCGCGGGCCTGCCGGCGCGTCCGTTCATCGAGATAGTTGCGCTCCGACACCGATGCGTCCCGCGACCCCTGTGCGGCCGCGACGGCGGCCGTGCCAGCCTCAATATTCGGGCGCTGCTGGCGGTAGAGACGGTACCACGTCCGACGTCCCATCTTCGGGAGGGGGTGGCCGCCGTCGATGGTGACGCCGGCGCGCTCGCCGAGGTCGCGGAGCCAGCGCCGCGCTGTCTGCGTGGAAATCGGCCGTCCTGGGGACTGACCGGGGAGGAGGTAGCCCGTCCACGCCGAGTCCTCGGCGAGCCGATCAATGCGTTCTTCGATAGCGCCGACGCCGACGAGGAGTTCGACCGTGTTGCGCGTCCGGCGGGAGTTCTTGCGCTGGCCCGCCTCGAAGGCGATGTAGGGAACGTCGCCCTCGTCGGGGTCGAGTTCGAGTTGGTCGACGTGTAACTCGCAGGCCTCCACCGGACGTAATCCCCAGCCGGCGAGCGCCAACAGCAGAAAGCGTTCCTCCTCGTTCGCGACATCGAGGAGCGCCGTGAGGTCGTCTCGAGAGAGGGCGGGATGGTCGTAGATGGGGTCTTCGTCCCAGCCGAAGCGATTCAGCAGGTTCTCTGCGGGGTTGTAGAGCCCACGCCCCATCTCGACGAGGAACGTGTACCAGTTTTTGACGGCGGAGACGTACTTCTTCTTCGAGGCGAGCGTCCCGAGTTCGTCGTCGAGGACGCGGAAGGTGTCGCGGACGCGCGCGATCTCGTCGGGCTTCGCCGTCTCGTCGAGCAGCGGCGAGAGGAGGTCGCTCGTCCCGTTCACCTCCCGGTAGGTCGTGACGTACGTCCGCAGACGCGAGCGTCGCGGGCCCACCGTCGTCGGCGCGCGGCCGCGGTCGCGTTCGAGCTCCTCCAGGTAGTCCTCCAGACCGCGCACCGTGGGGTCGTGGTCGAGACCCCATCCGTCGTCGTCCTCTTCGGGGTTCGGCGGGAGGCCGACTTCCTCGTAGAACTCGCCCGGCGAGAGATCGTACTCGCGTCGGAGGCGTTCGACGAACCCTGAGTAGTTCTCCTTCAGCCACGCGTACGTCGGCGTCTCCCGCTCGGGATCGACGTCGACGGCCGGGTCGGCGCGGAGCGCGGGCGCGATCTCCTCGCGGTAGAACTCGGCGAACTCCTCGAGATCGTCGAAGCGAGCGTAATAGGGCATCGCTAGTCGATGGACGGACAGAGGGACTCCATTTCAGAGACAAACTGGCGGGTCCGAGCGAGGAGGGCGTTGACGTTCTCATCGATTGTCCCATAACCGTAGTCGGCCTGCTGGCGGAGTTCTCCGAGGTCGTTCAGAAAGCGTCCATCTGTACGAGGTGCGTCACCCTCTCCGACGATCTCAGAGCCAAAGAGAGTGAGGACACCGCCGTGGGTCGTCGGCTCGAAGCCGCGGTCGTAGAGTGCGGCCTGCGCGGCGTGAAAGCAGGCATAGTACAGGCGGTTGATGATGACCGCGTCGGAAAGGTTCGCGTTCCGTGCACCTTCGGCGTCCGAAAGCGCTTGGCGTGCCTGTCTGAGTTGGTCCTCAACTGCAGCCATCCCGGGCGCGTCATCGTCGTCAGGCATACGCACGTCCCTCGTCGACTACGTTGCGTACGAACGGGTTTCCCTCCTCACGATAGCGCTCGAACATCGATTCAGAGAGGATGTGGAGCTCAACGAGTGGTCCGCACTCGAGCATCACGTCGTACGCGATATCTCGGAGGGAGTCGGTGACGGCTTCGTGATTCACGTCGTCGCGTAGGACGACGAGGACGTCGACGTCACTCGATCGACCGCTCGCCTCGCCACGAATGGTCGATCCGAAGACGTACAATTCGGCGAGGTCGTCGCCGTAGTCGGACCGCGCACGCTCGACGAACGTCATCGCCGCCGCCTCGTGGGCGCCGTCTGGGAGCGCTTCGTCCGCGGTCTTACTACTCATACGTCCGAATACACGCTCCGTCGTCATTATCTTTCCCGATCAGCCGTTGATTACGGAGCAGACGGCTTGCTCGGTGGTGTGGCAGTTCTAAGGGCACGGTTCTGAGTGGATAGAGCGATACAGTCTATTTGCTTAGTATTTGTGGTGCGTTGATGTCAGGGTTGGACAACCAAACAACACAGAATAGTCTCCGAACAGGGAAGGGTTTCGATATACTCTATTTCGCTATATTGAATTTTGTAGCTCGGCGACGAGGGCAGCGACCGCTTCGTCAACAAGATCACTGTCGAGACGACCCTGCCAGAAGTCGATGTCCTCATGATCGATCGATTGGACGCCCCACGGAACGATCCGACTCTCATCGGGTGTCCCACCACGAAGCCAACTCGCTCCAGGGATGTCGATGAGGCCTTCCATCCAGAATTTAGACGTCAACGTGAGCGCGATATACTGGTCGCCGTGGAACGACGGTCCTCATGGTTCGAGAGGATGAGCCAAGGCCGAGCGTCTTCCTCAACCGTTGAAAGGGTCATCACCGTAGACGACGTCGCCCCGTTCGAAGATTGGTGTCTCTTCGTTGGTCACTGTTCGTCCTCAACGCTCGGGTGTGGTTCTGTCGGTGCATGCTCACGCCAGGAGTCCTTGTCCTCCACACCCCGTTGTTCGTTGAACAGCGCCGTTGCTCGTTCGTACCCGCTGTAACTCTCGAGTCGCTCGGCGTCGTCGGTTATCGCCCAGTACGTCGCCTTGTGTTCGACCAAATCGCGGTCCTTCAACCGTGAAAGCGCAGTGCTGACTGCGCCCTCATCGACGTCGATTTGGGAGGCGATTTCGCGGGCCTTGAACGCACGATCCTCGTTGGCAGCGAGAAACCCGAGGACTTGGTCCGGGACCGAAAGATCCGCGAGTTCGTCCTCGCTCGTGTTCTCGAAGGTGTCTCGGTCGATGGACATCGTTGAATGGAGATACGTCATCCGCTGTAAAGAGTGTTAGGAGTGAAAATGGTGAAAACTCGGGGGAGAAATCGTTATTGACCACGACACGATTCGGGAATGCATTGAGAGGACCAGCCTCAACGACTATTTTCTCAGTCCGGACTTTGGATTAGTTTCGCGTCGCCAGCCGCGCGATTGCGGCGCTGGTGACCATCTCGACGATGCCGAAGCAGACAGCGGGGAGCGCAGCAATCGCGGGGAAGCCCGCAGCGACGACGAGCGCGGCGGCGACGGCGAAATCGCGCATTCCGACGGCGAACGTCCCAGCGAGGCGTTCGGCGGGCGTTGCGTCCACAAGGCGTGCGACGCTCCACCCGAGGCCGTAGCCGAGGAGGTTCAGCGCGAACGCGCCGGTGACGACGAGTGCGAGGAGAGGAGTGACAGCACGGAGATGGGTGGCGTTCGCGGCGGCGACCCCGCCGATGATCAGGACGACCATCACGGACGCGATACTCGTGTAGTAGTCGTCGTAGCGCGCGACGACGCGCTCGTAGCGCGAGCGGGCGAGGATAGCGATAGCCATCGGGAGGACGACGGCGACGAGGAGTTCGGAGACGAGGCGCCCGCTGTCGACGTGGACTGTCCCATTGAGAAGCGCGGTGACGGAGGCAGGCGTGTAGAGGACGCTCACGGCGCCGATGGCGACGAGCGAGATAGAGGAAAGCGCGATATTGCCGTCGGCGAGCGCGGTCATCGTCGGGGAGACGAGCTCGGGCGTAACCGCGCCGAGGAGGACGAATCCTGCGGTGAGCGCGGGTGAGAGCCCGAGGAGGGCGGCGATGGTGAACGCGAGAACCGGCATCGCGAGGTGTGCGAGGAGGACGCCCGCGAGGACGCGTCGGTTGACCGCACGGACGTCTCCGAGTGAGAGGAGGAGCGAGGTGCTTCCGACCATCACGACGAGAATCGGTGTGGATGCCCGCGTCACCACACTCAGCTCTGGGACGAGGACACCGAGGAGGACGGCGAGGATGACCCACCCGATGAGGTATTCGTTGATCAGGCGTGTCAAGCGCACACTGGGGGGTTGCCGGAGCGCGGTTGAAGCGGTACCGGTTCTACTGTTCAGGATTCGTCCCCCACCGAGGGCTCGACGAATAGCATTTTCGATGAATTGTTTATTTATCCGCTAGGAAAGTAGCAGAAGATATTTATTTCCGATTCAGTTATAGCATCTCGGATGTATCACATACGGGCCTGCAGTCTCGTGATTTCGCCTGCTTCGGGCAGAAAGTCTCGACGTGACTGCTCTCCAGCGCTGCTCTCGCGATCACTCACCAGCGGTTCGCGGCCCGTCACCACCAACTCCTACCCAACAATTCGTGACCGACCCAACCTCTCCCGCTGACGAGTCGCCCCCACCGACTCATACTGTATTGCCGAATCGACTGCCGCGACGTGCCGTGATCGGGCTCGCCCTCCTCAGCCTCGTCGCCGTCGAGCCGGCCGCCGCCCAGCAGTCGGCGGTCTGCAATGCGGACAAACTCCCGAGTATGATCGAGGGCTTCTTCCAGTTGACGACGGCGCTCGGGATCGTCGGACTCGCCGTGGTGTGGCAGGCGAACTCCCTGATCGATATGTTCACGCTGAGCCCCGAGCAGAAGAAGGGGCTGAAGCGCCACAAGCGCTCGGCACTCAAGTCTACCGTCGTCCTCGTGGTTCTCGGCCCGCTCTACACGGTCGCGGGGTCGATGATGAGCCTCCCGCTCGCCCAGTGCGTGGACCTCGTTCCCTGGTAACCCGACTCCGCCCTCCATATCGATGTCCCCGTCGCGCGCGGTTTCGATAGCGATTGCCGGCGTCCTCCTCCTCGCGATAGTCACCGGGCTCGCCGCCGCGAACCACCCCCGTCCGGGGACGGAGGGGAACGGCCTCACAGAGAACGAGTCCGCGACGCTCTGGTCGCACGACGCAGACGACTACACGAACGAATCCGCCTACTACGAGCGCTACGGCGAGCACCGAACCGCACTCCAACAGCTTGCGAACGGGACGGACGTCACGTTCACCCGACCACCCAAGACGGCCGCGACGTGGACCAAGCATGACTTCCGCGATCTACAGGCCGGCGGCCCAGAGACGTCGCGCCACCCGGAGAACGCCGACCTCGAGGACAGCGCCCTCATCGCGGACGCTCACGCGACGATCTTCGCCGCCCACCCCTCGACACGAGCGCACCTCGCGTCCGGTAAGACACGCGCGTATCTCGCACCGGACGGGACGCTCCGCGGCCTCGTCGACTACCGGGTCCGCTCCCCGAACACGAGTACCGAGTGGTCGCTCACCAGCAATCAGGTATCGCACGTCTGGCTCACCCAGGACGGCGAGACGATCGCCTCGAGCACCGGGACGCAGACGCCGACGCTCGACTACCACCTCCAGAACACGCGAAACACGACGCTGACGTTGCACGCGACGATCGAGATCACCGTCGAGCAGACCACCACAGTAAACGGGAACACCGTAAGCACGACGACGGAGACGGATTCCGTGACGGTCACGGACTCACTCAGCGGGTCGGTGTACGACCTCGCAGCATACCCCTACTACGCGGAGTACCCGGATGGGGATGCGGGCGTCGCGATCTTCCAGTCGCGGCCGTGGCAGGGCTACACGCTCACCGACAACGGGAGCGCTCGTGTGCGTGGTGTGTGGCGGTTCTACACCGCACGGCACACGAACTGGGACACGCTCGTCGCATCGACGCGCGACGGCGAGACACGCACAAACTCCGACGCGATCCCGGTTTCCGTGCACGCATATCCGTCACGGATCGGGCCGGTCGCCGAACCGGTTCGGACGGGACCATCGGTCGTTCGGACGTGGGGGATCAACCGATCCTCGCCCGCCTCAACGCTCGGCGAAAACGTTCACATCGACGTCGTGAACGACTCCTACAAGACGTCCTACGGCGTCGCCGTCCGCGCGAATCAGGTCGACCGGCAGGCACTCCACGTCGCGGGAATCGTCCGCGGCGTGAACGCGACGATCTTCCAGCCCAGCTCCGGCTCGACCCGCCACCTCCGCGAGAGCAATCTCACCGCGAGCGTGCTCTCGCAGAACGACTCGGCCGCCAAGGTCCGCCTCGAGCTGCGGGACAACCAGACGGATGCGCCGATCGATCTCTCGACAGAGCAGCGCGGCCGCGCGCTCGCACAATCACCGAACGGCTCCATCGCCATCGGTGACCAGCACGTCGAGACGAACGCCTCCGGGATTGCGGTCGTCACGCTCACTCAGCCCGGCATCTACACCGCCCAGTACCACCCCGAATCGTGGCTCGGCGCCAACCCCGCGTACGTGCGTGATCAAGCAAGCGTACGCTGGCACCCGCTGGGCACGCTCTCGGGATGGTTTAACCTCGCGTTCACGACCGGGTGGAAACTCCTCCCGTTCGTCGTGATGTTCTACGCCGGCCAGCGCCTCCTCCGACTCTTCGGCCTCGATCGCTTCCAGAACTCATGACTGACAGCCCACCACCCATCGACCGTCGTACCGCCCTCCGAGCACTCGGCAGTCTCGCCCTCGCCGGCGTCGCCGGCTGCACCGGTACCCAGAACTCTGGGACGTCGAGTTCCTCGACAACCAGTGCGTCTGGGCCCTTCGCGACCGTCGACGTCCCAGGGGACGACGCTCGTTGTCGACCTCACGAGTGGCGTGGACGTCGAGCACGTGAACCTCGTGAAGCCGAACGGGTCGCTGTTCGGGAAACGCGGCGTCGCGAAGGGTGCGAGTCGCGTCTCCTTCGACGTCGGCACCACCTACACGCCCGGCGAGTACACGCTCGTCGCCGTCAACGGCGACCAGACTGTCGGCACGACGACGCAGTCGCTCCGTCCCGACCTCCAGATTCTCGAGATGGGCATCGGACGCAATCAGCCCGCAAAGATGTGGGACGGGACAGAGCACAGAACAGGCGTTGAGGCGTTTGTGAGTGTTGCCAACAGAGGGAGTGGGCCGACGGCGATCACGAAACTCCTGTTTATGGGGTTCGTGCCATATCCCAGCGGCGAGAACGGTACATCCTACGCCGATCAAACAGACGTGAGTGGCATCTACAACCCAGAGAGTGACTCAGAGGTACAGGACGTCGTCATCCCGCCAGGAACGCAGACAACCATATACAGCTATCGCGCCCCGTTTGCGTTTGGTCCTGGTGCCAACGTAACCTGCACCGATCAACAACAGGAGGGCACGTTCCGGCTCATCCTCGAGACGGGTTCCAGGGAGGGTAACGTTTCTCAGACGTACAGCATCCACTACTCCGCATCTGAGCAGCTCCATAACTGCTCAATCACAATCGGGGAGAACTAGCCGTGGTTGACCTCATTGATGTCGTCCTTCAGAGTTTCAAGGATGCAGTCAACTGGTTCACCGGTCTCTTCATGCAGGGGCTCAAGCAAGGATATCATACCCTCTCGGTTGAGACGTTTGGTACTCCGACACCACAGACGGACGGGGCGTTTGTCTTCGGCCAGCCCACGAACGCTCCCTGGCAGTCCATCCATCACGCATTGATCGGCGGCGAGATCATGGTCGTCTCGCTGCTCTTACTCGTAGTCTGCGTGCAGGGACGCCACCTCATCCGCATCTTCAACATCGGGAGCGCCTACGAGTCACGACGAACCCGCAAGACTGCGTGGGTCGGTTCCTTCCTGATCATCACGTGGTACTGGATCGCCGTACTCACCCTCTACCTCGTCAACGGATTCACGATCGCTCTACTGCCGAGTCTCAGCTCCGTCAGCGCTGCAATGATTGACCTCCTTCGGTTCTCCCTCCACAACGCAGCATTATCACTCGTCTTTGGAATGCTCGGTGGACTCTCGATGTGGGCGCTCGAAGCGCTCTACTACATCCGTGGGGTGCTGCTCTACGTCTATATCTACGGGATGCCGATCGCGTTCGCACTCGCCTACGGCAACATCCCAGTGCTCTCGGACGTCGCGATGGGCTTCAGCAAACGCTTCGTTCCGCTTGCCATCCTCCCACTCCCTGCCGCGGTCGTGTTCAAGGGCTACGACTTACTCTATGCACAGAACGCCCTCAATCCATCCTCACCGTTCCTGAGCTACATTGTCGCGGTCTCCCTCCCGCTCGTCGCCTTAGTGGTGACGTGGAAGACGTTCGAGTACGCGACACCACTCACCGCGAAAGCCATCGGCACCGCCACACAGGGTGCCGCGCTCGTCGGCGGCGTCGCAGCCGGTGTGTACGTCGGTGGGGCGAGTGTTGCGACGACCGCCGCGCGCTGGGGCCCGAAGGCCGCCGCCGGACAAGCCGTCGCCGAACACGCCAGCCGTCGCGCCGGCGACGAGGAGAGTGGTGAGACGCCGTCGTATCGCCGCACAGAGAACGACCCGAATACTCGCTAATCCATGTCGACAGATCCAGACGCCGCCGCACGACGCATCATGAATCAGTTCGGCGAGGAGAGCCGCATTCCCTACCTCAACATCGAGGAGGGCGACGTCGGCGTCCTCATCGCCTTCCCCATCATCGGCCTCCTTCTCGCCGCCCTCACCGGCGTCGACTCGCTCGCCCTCCCCTTCGTCGCCGGTGGCTTTGGCCTCGGTGTCGCCATCATCTACGTCGCCCCCACTCACCTCAACGCCTGGACGTGGGCCACCGACGTCTACCAATACCTCAAACGCCCCCGCGTCACCTTCAGCGCCCCCGACGAGCCAGACTTCGAGACCAACGAGACGGTGCGCAACGAGGGCGGGCTCGCGAACTACACGCCCTTCACGCCGGACGAACGCACCCAGGACCTCACCAATATCGAACGCGCGTGGCCGGGTGCGGGCGCCATCCAGCGTTCTGATGGGACGATGGAGGCGTTCGTTGAGGTCGACCCCGACAACATGGACTTCGCGATGTCCGCCGATTGGGCGCAACTCCAGGAGGCCGGCGCGGAGTTCGCGAACAAGGAACTCGACTCGAAGCTCAAACTCCACGCGACCACTCGTGAGTTCCCCATCGAGCGGGTTGTCGAGAACATCCAAGACCGCCTCGACGACGAGGACGTCACCGAGAATCCGGTCTTTCGCGAGCTCCTCGAAGAATACCTCGAAACGCGTCCACGCGAGATGCGCGAACGCGGCATCCAGCAACTCCACTACTACATCGGCGTCGAAGTCTCACCCATCGAGGTCTACGACCGGTATCGCGACGAGTCCACACCCGCCGAGAAACTCACCCAGATTCCCGTGGTCGGCTTCCTCTTCAACCCGTTCGTCACCCGCCGCGAGAACCTGCAGGAGGCTGAACGGCGCGCACGGATGTTCGAGACGCTCGACGACCGCGTCGCCGCGGTCCGCAGCGAGTTCGTCCAGCAGGCGAGTGGCTGGTCGGCACGCCGCCTCAGCACGGTCGAACTCTTCACGCTCGCGATGGACTTCTGGAACGGCCACGAACACGACTACGGCGACCCCGAATCAGTCATTCGCGGCCAACCAGCGATGGTCCACCAGGAACGGGAGGACGCCGATGCATAACGTCGTCCTGCCGGCGGCGACCGGGGTCGGCGAACAGCTCACGGAGTGGGCGTTCAACCCCACGACGCCGGGCGGGATGCTGCTCTACGCCCTCGTCGCCGTCCTCGTCGTTGCGACCAGCATCGTCACGTGGACGCGCTATCAGGCCCGCGACGACGAACCCACCGTCGAGTTCGCGGACGTCCTCGACGAAGAGACGCTCGAAGACAGTCAGGCGGAGGGACGACTTCTCGACGAAATCGCGGAGTCGCACAAGACGGCGGTTGCGCCGGCTGCGATCGAGTGGGAGACGCGTGCGGCGCACGTCGGTGAGCAGTGGACGAGCACCCTCTACGTCGCCGAATATCCAGACCACCCTACTGATGGATACCTCAGCGACCTCTTCGAGTTGACCGACGTCGAGTTCGACCTCACCGCGCACGTCACGCCGAAGAACCAGGAGCGCGCCCGGAACGAACTGGAGGAGATCGCCGACGACCTCCAAGTGGACGCCGACCTCGAACAGAGCGTCCGTGGCGCCTACCTCCAAGAGCGCGCTGACGAGGCGGCGGCGACGTACAAGGCCGTCGAGAGCGGTGCGAACGTCTTCGACCAGGGCGTGTTCATCACGGTGCGCGCCGACGAGAAGGACGACCTGCAGGACGCCGTCCGCACCGTCAAGAGCACGCTTCGGGACGACCCGGCGAACCTCACCCCGAAGACCGCCATCTGCCGGCAGGACGTCGCCCTCCAGTCCGCCGCACCCATCGGCGACAACGAGTTCGGCCGCGAATCCATCGCCCTCGGTGGTGCCGTCGGCGCGCTTCTTGGCTCACCACACAACGCGACGATCCTCGAGGAGGGCGGCGTCGAGTTCGGCATCCACAAGGACAACCAGAGCCCCGTCGTCATCGACCCCTTCGCACGCGACAACGGCTACGCCATGTTCACCGTCGGCGATACTGGGTCCGGGAAGTCGTTTGGCTCGAAGCAGAACTTCATCCGGTCGATCGAGCAGGACCGCGACCGGATCGGCATCGTTCTCGAACCGCTCAACAACTGGGCGGGCGTCTCCGAGGCTCTCGACGCCCAGCGCATCACCGTCGGTGGGACGCTCGGTCTGAATCCCTTGGAGATTCGGCAGACGCCCGAGCACGCCCAGCGCGCCATGGGTGAGGACGCGAGCCCGTTCAACGAGAAACTCGACGACGCGATGAGCTTCCTCACCAACTTCTTCGCGCTACGGGGGATCTCGCTCGGTGATCGGCGGACGACGCTCGAACTCGGCCTGCGGACCGCCTACACCCGCCAGGGAATCACCGACGACATCACGACGCACGACAATCCGAGTCCGACGATTCGAGACATGATGGACGTTTTCGAGGAGATGGTCGACGACCCCGAGGAGTTCGTCGTGCGCTCCGACGAGGAAGCCGAGAAGCTGCAGGCGGACGCAACGTGGCTCCTCGACCAACTCCGCCCCTTCGAGGAGGATGGCCGGCACGCGAACCTCGGGAAGGCGTCCGCGTTCGACATCCGCGACGAGAAGACCATCTATCTCGACCTCGCCCAGCAAGAGGGCAGCGTCGACTCCAGTACCGCCCTCACGATGCAACTCCTCATTTCGTTGGTGTACGAGCGCGCGAAGGAGACGGAGAAGGAGGTCGTCTTCGTCATCGACGAGGCCCGCTACATCATGCAGGACGCGGCGAGCCTCGCCTTCCTCGAGACGGTGTTCCGCCATCACCGCCACCACGACCTCTCGATCCGCCTCGTCACGCAGACGGTCGATGAGTTCTTCGAGCACGCCGAGAGTGAGGCGATCCTCGACCAGTGTGCCGTCAAGCAGTTCCACCGCCTCGACGGGATGGACGAAGAATGGGCGGACGAGTTCGGGTTGAACCACGCCCAGATGCGCTACGTCCAGGACGCCGTCCCCGGAAACGAGGACGCGGGGTTCTCCGAAGCCCTCGTGGGTGTCGACGGCGAGTGGCGCGGCATCCAGGTCGAAGCCATGCCCAAGGAGAAACAGGTCATCGACTTCGACCCCACCACCCAGACCCGCGACGAACTCCCCGGTGCGACCAGCGACGACGCGAATTCCGAGATGGAGTCCATCCAGCAGCAACTCGCTGAACAGGCCGGCGAATCGGGCGACGACGCAGAGCAGGTTGCGGAGACGGACGGTGGTCACGATGCGTGAGTATCTCCGCGTCACGCCGACCTCTGAGACGCTGGATCCGGCGGGGATTCCGCGACTCCTCGAAAGCCTCCACAAACTCACCAACGAGAGTGGTGGTCTCGGGTCGAAGCTGAACCCGCTGTCGTCGTCGACGCCGCCGCGCTTCGAGTTCCTCGCACTCAGCGAGGGCGAAGACGCGCCCGTCGAGTTCTACTACGGCGCCGACGACCACCTCGATACGGTTGAGGAGAGGCTGCGGTCGGTCTACCCGGAGACGTTCGACCTCGAACGCGTCGACCTCGACGTCGCCTCCCGGCTCGTCCAGCCCGTCGAATACTCGCGCGAGGAGTTCGTCGACGCCTACCAGCAGGGTGATCTCGAGTACGAGTTCGGGGAGGACGAGCAGTACGCGCTCACCGACGAGGGCGAGAGAGAGGCCCGCGACGGTGAGGTGACTGCGGACAGAGTGGTGTCCATGGAGGGGACGGCACTCGAACTCGCCGCTGGGGACGACGCGACGATCGAGAGGCCGACTGTGACCGAGGATGGGACGATTCTCGCGCGGCCGGCGACTGGCACGGTCTCCCCGTACGGTGTGCGCTGGCAGGGTGCGGCCACGCGAAAGAAGGACTGGATGACGTCGCTGACGCCATTCACGGACGGCGAGGACGAGGAGTCGCTATCGGCGGTCGACCGACCGGGGGCGGCGCTCGCGTCCCTCATCGACCACGTCAACGACGCCACCGAACCACTCGCCTTCCAGGTCGTCTTCCAGCGGCGCGAGAGCTGGCAGTCGGATGCCGAACTCCGCAAGGAAGACCTGATCGACGGCCGAGACACATGGTCGCAACGCCTCATCGGCGACCTCCTCGAGTTCGAGGAGTACGAACACGACCACGACGAACGCGAGTTGAGCGACATCGTCGTCCGCCGGTTGAACGCCATCGAGGCGACGAACCCACAACGCTCGTTCACCACGAACATCCGGGCGGTCGGCGTGCCCACGAGCGACGACGGCGAGGAGTCGCTGGACGAGCGGCTGTCGTCGCTTGCGCCCGTCTTCGACCCGCTCGACGGTCCCTTCTACGACGTCGACGCCGAACGAGTCCGGTCGAGTGGCTTTCGTGAAGCGAAGAAGGAGAAGAACGCACGAAACGCACTCCAGCGTCTCATCAATCGTGAGATCGTCACGGGTCGCGGGAAGACACGACCCGACTTCGTGCTGAGCGGCCGGGAACTCGCGAACTTCCTCCTCGTCCCCTCCTCCGAACAGCTCTCGATCGAGGGCTCGCGTGGGACGCGTGCGGAACAGCAGAGTCGGAATCCCCTCACACGCCCCGACCCCGACCTTCTGAGCGAGTTCCGCGCGGGGATGGCCGTCGGCTACGCGCTCGACGAGACCGGCGAGCCCGAGGACGAACCGGTTCGGGTCCCGCCGAGTCTCCTCCCGACCCACTACGGGCGCTTCGGAACGACCGGCGCTGGGAAGTCGAAAGCCCAGATCAACGAACTGCTCTCACTCTACGCGAACACGAGTGGCCCGACCATCCACATCGAGCCGAAGGGGGACGGGATGACGGAGAACTACATGCGCGCCCACGCCGCTGGATTCGGGCTCGAGGACCTCGAAGAGAACGTCATCCACTTCTCGATTCCCGAGGACCTCCCTGGGTTCTCCTTCTTCAACATCCAGCCCGCTCTCGAGAACGGCGTCCGTCGCGAGGACGCCGTCCAGAAGAAGGCCGACCACTACGAGGAGATTCTCAAACTCGTCATGGGCCAGGAGCGCTACGAGCGCGCGACTGTCGCCCCCGGCCTGATCAAGACGCTCATCAAGGCGCTCTTCGACGAGGAGCACGGCCGCGAGAACGGCCAGTATCGCGAATCGACCGAGTACTTCGCGCACCGCCAACTCGAGAACGCGCTCGACCAGCTCTGGGAGGCCGGCCCGCCACAGCCCGACTTGAGCGCGGCGCCGCAGTCGACCGACGAGGCCGTCACGCGCTCCTTGCGTCGCCAGTTGCAGGCGGACAAGACGACGTTCTCGAACATCATGGGCGGCGTCAGCAACCGCCTCGCGATGATTTCGGACGACGCGACCCTCCGCCGCATCTTCAACAATACTGATCCGCAGTTCGACTTCCGCGATCTCCTCGACGAGGACACGATGGTCCTCTTCGACCTCGGTGATCTTCGCGAGGACGCCGCCCGCATCATGACCGGCGTCATCCTCACCAACCTTGAGGCCGCCCTCCAAGAGGAGAATCAAGACGTCGCGACCCACCCCGACGAGTACGTCGTGAACCTCCTGATCGACGAGGCGGCGTCGGTCGCCGTCTCGGACGTGATGAACAACCTCCTCGAGCAGGGTCGGAGTTTCCGGCTGTCGGTCGGGTTGTCGATGCAGTTCCCCGAGCAGATGAAAGCCGAAGGCGGTCGTCGCGCCTACCTGAACGTCCTGAACAACGTCGGCAGCCCGCTCGTCGGGAAGATCAGCGTCGACCGCGAACTCGCCCAGGCGATGGCTCACGAGGAGATGGACCCGGAGGACTTCGCGAACCGCATCCGCTCGCTCCCACGCGGCGAGTGGATCGCGAACCTCCCCAGTCCCGTCTTCGGAGAGACCGGGCCGTATCCGTTCAGTCTCGCGCCACTCCCGATCCCGACGGGCCATCCGGAGAGCGACCAGCCCTTGACGAGCGACGAAGAGGCGCGCTTCGAGGACACGCTCACGCGGCTCCACGACCACGTCGGTGACGCCTATGGCGTGACGGAGGACGAGACGCCGACGACGCAGACGCCCGAGGAACTCGGTGACGTCCTCGACGTCGCGGACGGCGAGTTGGACGTCGCGCTCGCGAAAGTCGTTCGCAGCGTCCAGTTGCGAACCAGGAGTCGGGAGGGGAACGACTGGGTGGCGGTCGAGACAGTCGACGACGAACTCCGCCGTCTCTTCGAGGACGCCGATGCGGACGCGCCGACGTACGAGGAACTCTCGTCGGTCCGGCAGCGCTCGCGCTTCCTCGAGACGACCGTCGACATGGACGCCGACGAACTCGTGATCCGCCTTACCAACGACGGCGAAGACGTCGCGACGCCCGAAACCGGGTCAGTGCAGTCTGCCGGAAGTGAGAAGCACGACACAGCCCTCGAACAGATCGAGCAGGAGTTGACCGCGCAGGGATTCACCGTCTCCATCCTCACCCAGGACGGCAGCGAGAAACCGGACGCCCGGGCGACCCATCCCGACTTCGAGGAGCCGTTCGCGATCGAGGTAGAGACCACAACACCAGAGAACCCCGCGAAGGTGCTGGTGAACCTCCGGAAAGCACAGGATAAAGGTGAATTCCCGCTCTTCGTCGTTCGCCCCGGGTCGTCGCAGACTGAGTGGGCAGAGCGCGTCGAG